>NZ_ALVC01000112.1:0-30368 GCF_000293195.2 Sphingomonas sp. LH128 | reverse complement strand
CGCGGGCGCCGTCGCGGTGATGCCGCTGGGCGCGCCGATCGGCTCGGGCCTCGGCATCCAGAACAAGGTGACCGTGCGCCTCATCGTCGAGGGCGCCAAGGTGCCGGTGCTAGTCGATGCAGGCGTCGGCACCGCTTCGGAAGCCGCCGTGGCGATGGAACTGGGCTGCGACGGCGTGCTGATGAACACCGCGATCGCCGAGGCGAAGGAACCTGTCCGCATGGCCCGCGCGATGAAGCTGGCGGTCGAAGCCGGACGCCACGCCTATCTCGCCGGCCGCATGGGCCAGCGCCGCTATGCCGACCCGTCGAGCCCCCTCGCCGGCCTCATCTGAGCACTTCGTACCGAAACGGGACGGCCCTCCAGCTTTCCCGTTTCTGACGGCAAACTGCGCATACAAACCTTTGCATCGTAAACCGTCCAGAAAGGATGATCGTGGTTAAATCCGACTCGTGACGGGGATCTTCCCGACACATCAGGGACAATCACGATGGCCCACACAGGTACGGCTAGTCTGACGATCAACGAACTGCGCGAATTCGCCAGCTTCTCCCCCAGCGAGCAGCGCTACATCCGGCGCAGTCTCGACATCGGCCTCGGCCGCCAGGATGCCTTCAAGCTCTGGGCGCGCGACGAGGACGAACTGGCCTCGATCCGAAAGCAGTATGTGGCCTATCAGGACCTCAAGGCCCTGCGCGCGATGCGGCCGGACGACTACAGCTTCGACGACGTCGACGCCTTCATGGGCAAGCTGGTCCGGATGGCCGCATTCGACCTCGCGCAGGAACGCCTGACGAGCTTCTCCGCCTTCCGCTTCCTCTACGAGCGCCTGCTAGGCGGCTGGGCACGGCCGTGGCTCCCGGGGGCCTTCTGCGGAGCCGCAGCACTGCCGCAGATCCGCCCTGACCGCCGCCGCACCCTGCTCCACTCGATCAGCGAAGCCGCCGCCACCGCGCCCGGCTGGTCCGACCGCGAGCCGAGCTTCTATCCCGAGTTCATCGAGAAGGAAGCCGCTTAAGCCGGCACCGGCTCGACGACAGAGCCCCCTGCCCGTGCCTTCGCCGCCCGGTTATGGACGTAGTCCAGCTTGGCGACGATCGCGTCGGACAGGTGGAAGGGGTAAAGATCCGGCTGCCCCATCGAGCGGTTGATCGCGTTCATCGCGAAGGAGAGCGGCCCCATCGCTTCGGTCAGCGCACGGGTGTCGGCCGTGTAGGGATTGAAATCCAGCTCCACCTCCAGCCCGACCTCGTCGCCCGGCAGCGGAGCCAGCGACAGGTCGAAACCGCCCGCCGTCGCCAGAACGTCGACGATGTGCAGGTAATGCGCGAAGGTCTCTGCAAAATCCTCCCACGGATGGGAGGTCGCGTAGAAGCTGACGAAAGCGTCGGTCCACACTTTCGATCCATCGTCATTGTAGTGCGCCTGCAGCGCCTGTTGATAGTCGATTCGCTCATCACCGAATATCGTGCGGAAAACCTCCAGTTCGGCCGGATCGGTCTCGACCAGCCGCGACCAGTAGTGGTGGCCCACTTCATGCCGAAAATGGCCGAGCAGGGTGCGATAGGGCTCGCCCATCGCATGGCGCATCCGCTCACGCTCGGCATCGTCGGCCTCGATCAGGTTGAGTGTGATGACGCCGCAGTCGTGACCGGTGAAGATTCGCGGACTGCCCGCCTGCTCCGCCGCCGCATCGTAGAGGAAATCGAAGGCGAGGCCCTGTGTTCCGGGACCTTCCTCGGCCTTGGTTTCCAGCGGGAGGCCCAGCCTCATCAGCGTGTGGAACAGCCGCCGCTTCGCTGCCTCGATCCTGGCCCATCGGGACGGGACAGAGGGTTCGGACAAGTCGGGAATGGTGCGGTTGTGCCGACAGGCCCGGCACATCGGCGTCGTGTCGTCGCTCGCCACCAGCCAGTTGCAGATGCGATAATCGTTGTTGTTGGCGCATACGACCACTTCGGCCACCTCACCTTCGGCATCGCGCCAGACGGTCGCGCCGTCGGCCAGGAAGCGGAAGCCGTCGATTTCGGGATCGTAGCCAAGGGTGGCCTGGCAGCCGGGGCAAACCCGGACTTCGAAATGATTCAGGCGGCGGCAGTTCGGGCAGGGAAAGGCACGCATGGCGCACTCGCTATGGTTGACGTTTGCCCCGTCAACGCAGGAAGCGCGCCACCGTTTCCTTACGCGCGATAAAGCGCGTCCAACCGAGTGCCGTACCGTTCCTTGAGCTTGTGCCGCCGGATCTTGAGACTCGGGGTCATCTCCTCGTTCTCGATCGAGAACGGCTCGTCGGCGAAGGCGTATTGACGCACCTTCTCGATCACCGAGAGGTCGGCGTTGACCCGGTCGATCGCATTGCGCAGCGCGGTGCGGAACGCCGGAAGCCCCTGCAGCTTGCGGAAATCGAAAGTCTCGCCGTTATCCCGTGCCCACTGCAGCGCCCAGTCGGCGTCGGGGACGATCAGGCCGACGATGTAGGGCTTGCGGTCACCGTAAACCATCGTCTGCGCGATCTCCGGCTGGAGCGTCAGCATCGATTCGACCTTCTGCGGAGAAACATTGTCGCCCTTGTCGTTGACGATCATGTCCTTCTTGCGGTCGGTGATGGCAATGCGCCCGCGATCGTCGATATGGCCGATGTCGCCGGTATGGAGCCAGCCGTCCTTGAGCACGTTCGCCGTCGCCGCCTCATTCTGCCAGTAACCCGACATCACGAGTTCCCCGCGCACGAGAATCTCGCCGTCCGCGGCGATCCTCACCTCGACCCCGCGCATCGGCGGGCCGACGGTGTCGAACTTCACGCCCGCCGACGGGCGGTTGCAACTGATGATCGGCCCCGACTCGGTCTGGCCGTAGCCCTGCAGCAGCGTCAGCCCCATCGCGTCGAAGAATACGCCGATCTCCGGATTGAGCGGCGCCCCGCCCGAAACCAGCGCCTTCATCCGCCCGCCGAAGCGGGCGCGGATCTTGGGCCGGAGGGTCCGCTCGATCACCAGGTCGAGCGGATAGTCGAGCAGCCCGCGCTTGCCGTTCAGACGGCGCATGCCCCCACCGATCGCCCAGTCCATGAGGCGGTTGGCAACCGCACCCTGCTTCTCAATCTGCTTCATGATGCGGGTGCGCAGCACCTCGAACAGGCGCGGCACCACGACCATCACGGTCGGGCGCACTTCCTCGATATTGGCGGCGAGCTTGTCGAGGCCTTCCGAATAATAGATCTGCCCGCCCAGCCCGATCGGCAGCCACTGGCCGCCGGTGTGCTCGTAAGCGTGGCTGAGCGGCAGAAACGAAAGGAAAATCTCGCGCTTGTCCGGTCCCCGATCCCAGCCGAAGTCCTGCTCGATGATCTGCGCGGCGCCCGCCACGTTAGACAGCAGCATGCCGTGATGCTGGCGCACCCCGCGCGGCGCGCCGCCGGTGCCGCTGGTGTAGATGATGCAGGCGAGGTCCGTACGGCCGATGCCCGCGATCCGCCGATCGACCTCGGCGCGCGCCGAGGTGGCATCACCTTCGAGCAGTTCGTCCCAGATATGCGTTTCATAGGCCCCGCCCTGCATCGGCACGAGCGGCTCCAGACCGATGACCTGGCGGCACATGTCGGTCTGCACCACGGCCGGCAGCAGCGCCTTGCCCAGCTTCGCGGTCGAGACGATCGCCGCTCGGGCGCCGGAATTTTCCAGGATGTGGATGTGATCGCGCGTTGTGTTGGTGGTGTAAGTCGGCACCGTCACGCAGCCCGCCGCCATGATCGCAAGGTCGGCAAGGCACCATTCGGGCCGGTTCTCCGAGACGATCAGCACGCGCTCGCCATCCTGCAGGCCCATGCGGCGCAGCGATGCGGCGATCAGGCACACGCGCCGCGCTGCCTCGGCCCAGCTGATCGAGCGCCACTGACCATCGTGCTTTGCCCAGAGCATCGGCGCCTCGCCCAGCGCGTCGGCGCGGGCGAGGAACAGCGACACGACGTTGGCGCTGCTGTCGAAATCGGCAATGTTCATGGCGGCCCCCGGTGTATCCTTACGAACTTGTATTGTAGGCGAACGTCTAGGTGGGCTGGCGGGTTGCCACAAGCTTACTGCGAAACGGCGACACCTTCGGTACGCGGATCGCCCGATCCCATCAGCTTGCCGTCCACCACCAGCACCCCGTTGGTCTTGAGCGGCATCTCCATCGCCCGGACCGATGTGTGGCCGAGCGCCTGTAGCGCCGGTATCATCGCCTCCAGCGGCGAGCCCTTCTCGACGTTGATCGTGTCGCTCGGCGCGAAAAGCACGGGCAGAGCCAGTGCCTTGTCCACCGGCAGCTTCCAGTCGAGCACGCCGACGAGCGCGCGGATGACTTGTACCGGGATCGTCGCCCCGCCTGCGGCGCCGACGACGAACAGCAGCTTGCCGTCGGGGCCATAGACGATGGTGGGCGCCATCGAACTGCGCGGACGCTTGCCGCCCTCGACCCGGTTGGCGACGACCGCGCCGTCCTTTTCAGGCGTGAAGCTGAAATCGGTCAGTTCGTTGTTCAGATAGAACCCGCCAACCATGATGCCCGAACCGAAGGCGCTCTCGATCGTCGATGTCCACGAGGCCACGTCCCCCTGCCTGTCGACGACGACGAAGTGCGAGGTGCCGTGCTCGACGTAATGACGACCCACAGCCAGCTTGGGCGCGGGCAGCCCGGCGCTCACGGTCGGCATCGTCCGATCGGCGGAGATCAGCGCCCCGCGCCGCTTGAGGTAAGCCGGATCGATCAGCGCCGCGACCGGCACCTTCACGAAATCGGGATCGGCAAGGAACAGGTCGCGATCGGCATAAGCCAGCCGCTCGGATTCGGCGATGAGGTGCCAGGCGACCGGCGAGTCCGGCCCGAGCTTGCCGAGGTCGAAGCCCTCCAGCTGGATCAGTGTCGCCAGCACCGTGGTCGCGCCCGAAGACGGCGGCCCCATGCTGCAGATCTTGTAGACCCGGTACTTCGCGCAGGTGCTCGGCCGCTCCTTCGCCGCGAAAGCGGCGATGTCCGCCTCGGTCATCCTGCCGTTCGCGGGGGTTTCGGCCGCGACCTTGGCGGCGATCTCCCGCGCGAGGTCCCCCTTGTAGAACCCTTCCGGCCCCTTGGCTGCGAGCATTTCCAGCGTGCTCGCCAGCGCCGGGTTGCGGATCGTCGTGCCGACGGGGAGCGGCTTGCCGTCCGCGCCGTAGTAGATGCCTCGCGCCTGCGCATCATGGGCGCCGGTGTCGGGCTGCCGCGAGAGTGACTGGAAACCGCGCGGGGACAGCGTGAAGCCTTCGCGTGCAAGGTCGATCGCGGGCTGGAACAGGTCTGCCCATGGCAGGCGTCCATGCTCGGCGTGAATCTTCGCCGCGAGTGCGATGTTGCCCGGCACGCCGACGCTGCGCCCGCCTACGACGGCGGTGCGGAACGGCAAAGGCTGGCCCGAGGCGTCGAGGAAACGCGCGGGGGTCGCAGCCTTCGGCGCAGTCTCGCGCCCGTCCCACGATTCGACCTCGCCCTTCTCGTTGCCGAGCATCAGGAAACCGCCGCCGCCGATGCCCGAACTTTGCGGCTCGACCACGGTTAGCGCCAGCATCGTTGCGATCGCCGCGTCGGTGGCGCTGCCGCCGCGGCGGAGAATCGAGGCCCCCGCCTCCGCCGCACGAGGATCGGCAGCGCTGACCATACCGGCGTCGAAAACGGCAGGTCCGGTTACGGCAGGACTGCTCGCAGTGGGTTGCGAAGGGATGGTCGCCGTCGTCGCGGCACAACCAGAGAGGGCGAGCGAGGCAGTCAGCCCCAGGATCAGCTTTCCGGACATTGCAGAAAGGCTTATTCGGTTCCAACCGCCTCTGCAATCGATGCGAAGCCATCGCGGCGCATCAGTTCGAGCAAGCCCTTGTTGATGGCCTTGGCGATGCCCGGCCCTTCGTAGACCATGGCGCTGTAAAGCTGGACAAGGCTCGCCCCCGCCCGGATGCGCGCCCAGGCGTCCGCCGCATTGGCGATACCGCCCACGCCGACCAGCGGCATCGCCCCGCCGGTCGCCTTGCGGAAATCGCGCAGGCGCTGCTGCGCCAGATCACGCAGCGGCGCGCCGGAGAGGCCGCCGGTTTCTCCCTTGTGCTGCGAGGCCAGCGGCGGCCGTGAGATCGTGGTGTTGGACACGATCAGCGCGCCCAACTGCTTGTCGATGGCGATTCGCGCGATGGCGTCGACGTCGGCGGGCTCGAGATCGGGTGCAACCTTGAGGAAGACCGGAGGCCGGTGCCCTGCGCCGCAAGCCTCGTCGCGCGATTCGATCACCGCGTCGAGCAGCCCGGTCAGCGCCGATTCGTCCTGCAGGGCGCGCAGACCCGGCGTGTTCGGACTGGAGATATTGACCGCGAGGTAGCCCGCCAGCGGCGCCATCAGCCGCGCCATGATCGCATAGTCGTTGACGCGGTCGGTCGAATCCTTGTTCGCGCCGATGTTGATGCCGACAACGCCCGGACGCCGCACACGCGCCTCCAGCCGGTAGACCGCGTCCTGCGCGCCGCCGTTGTTGAAGCCCATCCGGTTGATGACCGCGCGGTCCTCGACCAGCCGGAACAGACGCGGCTGCGGGTTGCCCGCCTGCGGCAGCGGCGTGATCGAGCCGACTTCGGCGAACCCGAAGCCCAGGCCGAGCAGCGCGTCCGGCACTTCGCCATCCTTGTCGAACCCGGCGGCCATGCCGACCGGGCCGGGGAAGGCGATTCCCGCCACGGTGCTGGCCAAAGCCGGATCGGTGCGCGGCGCACTGCCGGGTCCGGACAGCTTCAGGGCCTTGAGCGCAAGACCATGGGCCTTCTCGGCCTCGATTCGGAAAAGGGCGGGTCGGATGAGGGAATAGAGCACGAGCGTGCGCATAACGCCCCCGGGAGTGTTGCTCAAACGCTTCTTCTGCTGCGGTGCGAGATGAAAAAGCCCGTTAGGGGTCATCCCGAGCCATCCAGACCTGCGAACGTGTCGCGTTTATACAATAAATCGACCCATCCGGAGCATACACGAGTCCTGCGACCCGAAGGGCTCGTAGCGGGATGCGCTCGAGTTCTTTATAACTTAAGGCGGTTTCCGATTTCGATCGGGAACCGCCTTTTTTCGCGCTTCTTGACGGCAAGCTCCCATAGATCGACCGTTAAGCAAGCCTTTTTCCATGGCTTGCGTATCTTTTGCGACGAGCTATGGCGCGGCAGCGATCAACCGTGCGAACCGCTCGCAGGTGCGAAACGGCCATTGAAACCCGCCGCGCGCTGCACTAGGTGCAAATCGGAAAGAATTGATCCGATTTAAACACAGGAACCAGAAAGCCCGTTCATGCGCCTGTCGAGTATGACAGACTATGCCGTCGTCATAATGTCCGCTGCGGCGCGGCATTGCGGCACCTGTTCGCTCATCGAGCAGGCGGGCGGCAAGCGTGCGCGCATTTCCGCCGCCCAGCTGGCGGAGGAAACCGGCCTGCCTGCTCCTACCGTCCAGAAGCTGGTGAGCAAGCTCTCCGCAGCCGGACTGATGCGTTCGTCGCGCGGTGTCGGTGGGGGTCTGCGACTCGCACGGCCTCCCGCCACGATCTCGCTGGCGGACATCGTCGAGGCGGTGGAAGGGCCGATCGCCCTCACCGCCTGCATCGATCGCGCGAAAAGCGACTGCACGCTGGAATCCTGTTGCAACGTAAAAGGCCACTGGCCGCAGGTGAATGCGGCCGTGCGCGGGGCGCTCGCCCAGGTGGCGCTGACCCAGCTCGTTGAGGAAGTTTGAGATGACCGAAGAAACCCTCCCCATCGCGCCAGAACGCGATCAGGCCGCGCGCGAGGCGGCAGCCCGCGTCGCCGAGTACGAGCACGGCTGGTCCTCGGACATCGAGCAGGAATACGGTCCCAAGGGCCTGTCCGAAGACACCATCCGCTTCATCTCGGCCAAGAAGGACGAGCCCGAATGGATGCTCGACTGGCGCCTGAAGGCTTACGCAAAGTGGCTGGAGATGACCCCGCCGGACTGGGCGAAGCTCGATATTCCGCCGATCGACTACCAGGAATCCTACTATTGGGCCGCGCCCAAGAAGAAGGATGCGCTCGCCAGCCTCGACGAGGTCGATCCCGAGATCCTGCGCGTCTACGAAAAGCTGGGCATTCCGCTGGAGGAGCAGAAAGTGCTCGCCGGCGTCGAGGGTGCGCGCAAGGTCGCGGTGGACGCGGTGTTCGATTCGGTTTCGGTCGCCACCACCTTCCGCAAGGAACTGGAGCAGGCGGGCGTCATCTTCCGCTCGATCTCCGAGGCGATCCGCGAATTCCCGGAGCTGGTGAAGAAGTGGCTGGGCCGCGTGGTGCCCGTGCATGACAACTACTTCGCGGCGCTGAACTGCGCGGTCTTCTCGGACGGCACCTTTGTCTACATTCCCGAGGGCGTGCGCTGCCCAATGGAGCTGAGCACCTATTTCCGTATCAACGCGGAGAACACCGGCCAGTTCGAGCGCACGCTGATAGTCGCCGAAAAGGGCAGCTACGTCTCGTACCTCGAAGGCTGCACCGCGCCGATGCGCGACGAGAACCAGCTTCACGCCGCCGTGGTCGAGCTGGTCGCGATGGAGGATGCGGAGATCAAGTACTCCACCGTCCAGAACTGGTATCCGGGCGATGCCAACGGCAAGGGCGGCATCTACAACTTCGTCACCAAGCGCGGTCTGTGCCAGGGCGCGCGTTCGAAGATCAGCTGGACCCAGGTGGAAACCGGCTCTGCGGTGACCTGGAAGTATCCCAGCTGCGTGCTCAACGGCGAGGATTCGGTGGGCGAGTTCTACTCGGTGGCGGTCACCAACAACTACCAGCAGGCCGATACCGGCACCAAGATGATTCACAACGGCAAGGGCAGCCGCTCGACGATCATCTCCAAGGGCATCTCGGCAGGCAAGAGCAACAACACTTATCGCGGCCTCGTCCGCGTGGGCGCCAACGCCGATGGCGTGCGCAACTTCACCCAGTGCGATTCGCTGCTGCTCGGCAAGGAGTGCGGCGCGCATACGGTGCCCTATATCGAAGTGCGCAACCCCAGCGCCCAGATCGAGCACGAGGCGACCACCAGCAAGATCAGCGACGACCAGCTGTTCTACGCCATGCAGCGCGGCCTCGACACCGAACAGGCGGTGGCACTGATCGTCAACGGCTTCGCCAAGGAAGTGCTGCAGCAGCTGCCGATGGAATTCGCGGTGGAAGCGCAGAAGCTGCTGGGCATCAGCCTTGAGGGGAGCGTGGGCTGACCCCCCTCCCCCGACATGAATAACGAAGGACCAGAAACCATGACCGCCGCCCGCAAGACTTTGGGCATCAGCCTCGCCTCCAACGGGCCGAAGGCAGACGCCAAGGCCAGCTTCGCCGTTACCGGCACGCGCCTCGAAACGCTGAAGGAGCGCGCCAGGGACCAGCGCCGCAACCCCAGCGAGGCGCAGAAGGCGCTGTGGGCGAAGTTGTCCGGCTCGCAGCTGGGCGGGGTGAAGTTCACGCGGCAGTCGATCGTCGGCTCGGCGATCGTCGATTTCGCCTGCCCTTCGCGCTGGATCGTGATCCAGCTGAGCGCCGAGGATTCCAACCCCGACGTCAACGAACTGCAGGACCGCAAGCTCACCGAAGTCGGCATCCGCGTGCTGCGCTTCTCGGAAGAGGAAGTGCTCGGCCAGGTCGATACCGTGGTCCGCGAAATCAACACCGAACTCAACGTGCCCTTCGACAAGCGCTCCGCGCGCAAGAAGGCTGGCTCGCGTCCGGCAGGGACGTTCGTGAGCGACGAAGGATAAGCCATGCTCAAGATCGATAACCTGACAGCAAACGTCGCCGACAAGCCGATCCTCAAGGGTCTGTCGCTCACCATCAATCCCGGCGAGATCCACGCGATCATGGGCCCCAACGGCGCGGGCAAGTCGACGCTGGGCTACACGCTGGGCGGCCGTCCGGGCTATGAAGTGACCGGTGGTTCGGTGGATTTCGCAGGCCAGGACCTGCTCGAACTCGAACCGCACGAGCGCGCTGCCGCCGGCCTGTTCCTGGGCTTCCAGTACCCGGTCGAGATTCCCGGCGTCTCCTTCGTCCAGTTCCTGCGCGAGGCGGCCAACGCCCAGCGCAAGGGGCGCGGCGAAGAACCGCTTTCGGGCGGCGAATTCCTCAAGCTCGCCAAGGAAAAGGCGGGCCTGCTGCGCATGGACATGGACATGCTCAAGCGCCCTGTGAACGTCGGCTTCTCAGGCGGTGAGAAGAAGCGCGCCGAGATGGTGCAGATGGGCATCCTGAACCCCAGGCTGGCGATCCTCGACGAGACCGACTCCGGCCTCGACATCGATGCGCTGCGCATCTGCGGCGAAGGCATCAACGCGATCATGCGCGCACCCGACAAGGCAGTGCTGCTCATCACCCACTACCAGCGCCTGCTGGACTACGTGAAGCCCGACTTCGTCCACGTCCTCGCCGCAGGCCGCATCGTCAAGTCGGGCGGCCCCGACCTCGCCCTGCGCCTTGAGGAAGAGGGCTACGAGGCGGTGGTGCAGGAGGCGGCATGAACGTCGAACTGGCCCTCCCCACCCGCAGGCACGAGGACTTCCGCTACTCCGACATCGCGGCGCTGGAGACCGTCTGGCCGATCGTGACCGAAGAGATCGCGGTCGCGGACGGTGTCGAGGATTCGCTGCAGATCGTCGAGACCGGTGCCGGAGCCGTCGCCCGCCACATCGCCATCACGCTCGGCAAGGGCGCGAAGTTCGATCTTCGCGTGCTGACCGCCGGGCCTGCCTATGGCCGCATCGCAGTGGACGTGCGGCTGGCCGAAGGCGCCGACTTCACGCTGGGCGCGGCGCAGCTGGCTACGGCTGAAGAGACTCTGGAGATCGTCACCGAAGTCACCCACGCGGGCCTCAACGCCACGTCCGAGCAGATCGTGCGCACGGTGCTGGCAGGCAAGTCGGTCGGCACCTACCTCGGCCGCATCGCGGTGGAGCGCGGCGCCGACGGCACCGATGCCGAGCAGTCGGTGCGCGCCATGCTGCTGGAGCGTACGGCGACCGCCAATGCGCGCCCGGAACTGGAAATCTACGCCGACGACGTCAAGGCCGCGCATGGCTGCGCGGTGGGCGAACTCGACGCGCAGGGCCTGTTCTACCTGATGAGCCGTGGCCTCACCCCGCCGCAGGCCAAGCGCCTGATGCTGCAGGCCTTCATCGCTGAAGCCTTCACCGGCGCGGCGGGCGAAGAGGAACTGAGCGCGGCGGCGATCGCCCGTCTGGAGGCGATCCTGTGACGCTGGACACCGCAGAACTCGCGCTCAAGAGCCAGTTCCCGGGTCTGGCGGGTGACTGGCACTACCTCGACACCGCCGCCACCGCGCAAAAGCCGCAGGCCGTGATCGACGCCACCGTCGCTGCCATGGGCCGCGACTATGCGACCGTCCATCGCGGCGTCTATGCCCGCTCGGCCGACATGACGCTGGCGTTCGAGGCGGCCCGCCGCCGCACCGCCGCGTTCCTGAACGCAGAGGAAGACGAGATCGTCTTCACGCGCGGGGCGACCGAATCGATCAACCTCGTCGCGCAGAGCTGGGCCGCTGCGAACCTTCAGCCCGGCGACCGCATCCTGCTCTCGACGCTGGAGCACCACTCCAACATCGTGCCCTGGCAGCTGCTGCGCAACGGCGTGGAGATCGACGTCTGCCCGCTCGACGCCGAAGGACGGATCGACCTCGAAGCCGCCGAGCGCATCCTGACGCCCGCGCACAAGCTGGTCGCCTTCGCCCACGTGTCGAACGTGCTGGGCTCGGTGCTCCACGTGGAACACGCCGCGAAGCTGGCGCATGCGGTCGGCGCCAAGCTGCTGATCGACGGTTGCCAGGCCGCCCCGCGCCTCGCACTCGACGTGAAGGCGTTCGACTGCGACTTCTACGCCTTCTCCGCGCACAAGCTCTACGGCCCGACCGGGATCGGCGTGCTTTGGGCGCGCAAGGAAATCCTCGAGGGGATGCAGCCTTGGCAGGGCGGCGGCTCGATGATCGACAAGGTCACCTTCGAGAAGACCACTTACGCCCCCGCGCCACAGCGCTTCGAGGCCGGCACGCCCAACATCGTCGAGGCCATCGGCATGGCCGCCGCGATGGACTGGCTTGCCGCCATCGGCCTGAACCGCGCCGAAAAGCACGAGCGTGATCTTGCTGTCCTGCTGCGCAGCGAACTGCGCAAGCGTAACGATGTGACGCTGTTCGGGCCGGACGATTCGCTCGGCATCGTCAGTTTTGCGCTCGACGGGGTGCATCCGCACGACCTCGGCACCATATTGGACGAAGAAGGCGTGGCGATCCGCGCCGGGCACCACTGTGCCCAGCCGCTGATGGAACACCTTGGCGTCCCCGCGACGGCGCGGGCCAGCTTCGGTCTCTACAGCGATGAAAGCGATATCGAGGCGCTCCTGAAAGGGATCGAGCGCACCAGGAGAATTTTCGGATGAGTGACCAGAAGCCTGCATTCAGCGTAGAGGAAGTCGATGCGGCTCCCCCCGCTCCGCGTGCGCGCGTGGACGATGCCGTGCCCCCGCCCGAGGAACGCAAGCGCGACTATCTCGATGGGTTCCTCGCCGAAAAGCCACAGGCCATCGATCCGGCCGACCCGGGCGGTGCGATCTACGACGGCGTGATCGATGCGCTGAAGGAGATCTTCGACCCCGAGATCCCGGTGAACATCTACGACCTCGGACTGATCTACGGCGTCGAGGTTTCGCCTGAAGCCTCGGTGCAGGTCATCATGACGCTCACCACCCCCCACTGCCCGGTGGCCGAATCGATGCCGGGCGAAGTGGAACTGCGCGTTTCCGCCGTACCCGGCGTGCGCGACTGCGAAGTGAACCTCGTCTGGGATCCGCCGTGGGACATGGCCAAGATGACCGACGAGGCCAAGCTGGAACTGGGAATGCTGTGAGCGATACCCTCGCCCCTGACCTTGTGATCACGCGCGCCGACTTCGCCGATCCTGCCGACGCGGCGGCGATCGTGGCGATGCTCGACGTCTATGCGCGCGATCCGATGGGTGGTGGCGAACCGCTTTCCGACGACGTGCGCGAACGGCTGGTGCCGGCTCTGGCGCAAGTGCCCGGCGCCTTCGTGCTGCTCGCGCGGCTAGACGGTGAGGCCGTGGGCATCGCCAACTGCTTCACCGGCTTCTCGACCTTCGCGGCGCGCCCTTTGGTCAACATCCACGACATCGCCGTCGCCCCCGGCCATCGCGGCAAGGGCATCGCCCGCGCCCTGTTCGCCGCGATCGAGGTCGAGGCCCGTACGCGCGGCGCCTGCAAGATCACGCTCGAAGTGCTGAGCGGGAACCAGCGCGCCAAGGAACTCTACGCATCGCTGGGCTACGGCGACTACCAGCTCGACCCCGAAACCGGACACGCGCTGTTCTGGCAGAAGAGGCTCTCATGACCGAAACCACCACCACCAAGACCCGCCCTGCCCGCCCCGCCGCCGTCATCCTGACGCCGAACGCGGAAACCCGCATCGCCAAGCTGATGGGCGAGGCCCCTGAAGGCGCGATCGGCGTGAAGCTGTCCACCCCGCGCCGGGGCTGCTCGGGCCTCGCCTACTCGGTCGACTACGTGACCGAGGAAGCTAAGTTCGACGAGAAGATCGAGACCCCCGGCGGCCTGTTCTACATCGACGGCGCCTCGGTGCTGTACCTCGTGGGTAGCACGATGGACTGGGTGGAGGACGATTTCACCGCCGGGTTCGTGTTCAACAACCCCAACGCCAAGGGTGCGTGCGGCTGCGGCGAGAGTTTCACGGTCTGAGGCCTTCAGGCCCCACCCCGTCCGGCTAGTTCGCTTCGCTCTCAAGCCTCCCGGCCATCCCGCAAACGGGAGGGCTGACGCTCTTTCCCCTCCCGCAAGCGGGAGGGCCAGCGAGACTTAGGCCGTAGGCCTTAGTCGCAGCGGGGCGGGCGCCCCGCCCGCCCCTCAATTCTTCGGAAACAGTGCCAGCAACGCGCCCAGCCGGTCATGCACCTCGCGCGCTTGCGCCGGGTCGCTGTGGCCGATGCGCACGACCGTCAGCAGTTGCCCGGGCGAGCCGATCACGAACTGCCCGTAATCCCCAAGGCACGCGAAGACGTCCTTCTCCGCCGCACCGGGCCAAAGGCGGGCGCCGTCGCTCGCCTCCCCGCGATTGAGCCAGACGCCCGCACCGTAGCCGGGCTCGCGCGGGCTTGGTTCCAGCATGAACTGCATCCAGCGGCGCGGCAGGATCTGCGCGCCGCCGACCGAGCCGGTGTGGCGGATGAACTCGCCCAGATTGCCCCAGTCGCGCGCGGTCATGGCGATCATGCCCGAGCCGATCATCGTACCCGCCCGGTCGTACCCGACGATCGCCGAGCCCAGCCCGATCGGCTGCAGCACGCGGTTGCGTAAGTAGTCGCTCACCGCCGCCCGCCGCCGCAGCGCATCGTGATCGGGCGAGAGTACGCGTGCGGCGAGGTCCGAAAGGATCACCGCGCTGGCCGAGGAATGCACGAAGATCTTGCCCGCCGGGGCCTCGAGCGGCTGCGCCTCGGCATAGGAGGCCATGTCGTCGCGGCCATCGAGGAACAGCATGCGCATGCGGTCCGATTCGTCCTCGATGCGGCCGGTCCCCGCGCTGGTCGTCTCGACGTGGCGCAGGCCCGAGCGCATTTGCAGGAGCTGGCGCAAGGTGATGACGCCGCGCGGGTCGCCGGGTCGCTGCCATTCGGGCACAGGGGCCGATTCGTTGAGGCGCAGGCGGCCGTCGCTGACCAGTTGGCCGATCATCAGCGCGGTCACGCACTGGCCAGCCGACCAGCCGGGAAGGCGCGAATCGGGCTTAACGCCCTCGCCGTAGCGCTCGACCACGACCGAGCCGCGCTTGAGAATGACGAGGGCGTCGGTTTTGCCCACCGCCTCGTCGTCGAACAGGCGGTCGATGGTCCGCCCCAGCGATTCGCGCGGGGCGCCGCCAGCATCCTTGATCGCGGCGAGCGATTCGGTGCTCGGCGGCGGCGGTCCTTCGGGCGCGCCGGAGCCGCAGCCCCACAGGGCTGGCAGCATCAGCATCGCGGCGATAAGGGGGGGACGGCGCACCGACATGGCGCGCCGGTCATGTGCGAGGCGTTTGAGAATGGCAACATCCGGGCAACCCGGACCGGGGGACAAGGCCGCAGGCGGGGCCTACCCGACGCGGCAGCCCTCGCGGTGGAAGCGCAACGTGATCCTGCTCGTGCTGCTGGCCGCCGTGCTGGGGCTCGGCTGGATGTGGCGCGGCTTGCGTGAGGAAGCGCTGGTCGGCGCCGCCTATGGCGCACGGATCGGCTGCGTCTGCCGGTTCGTATCGCAGCGGCCGATGGACTTGTGTGAGGGCGATCTCAAGGTGGCGGGACTCGCGGGCGCCGGGCGCTGGGTATCGCTGTCGGAGGACGCCGATACGCGCACGGTCAGGGCCTCGGTGCCGCTGCTGGCGAAGCAGAGCGCGGATTTCGATCCCGCGCGCGGATGCCGGCTGGAGCCGTGGCAGGATTGAGCAGGATTGCCCACTCCTGCCCCCTCCCGCAAGCGGGAGGGGAATGAGAGCACAGCGTTTCGCCCTCCCGCTCATCCTGAGCTTGTCGAAGGAGGGAGGGCCGCGAGAGTTGGCGATTTATCGCCTACTCGCAGCGGGGTGGGCCTTTACGCCGCACTCTCGGTCGAATCGATCCAGCCGCCGCCGATCACCCGCTCCCCGGCATAGATAACCGCCGCCTGACCCGGCGCTACGCCGTATTCGGGCGCAGCGAAGCGGATCGTCGTGTCCGCGCCCTCGCCCAGCGGGCCGTCGAGCACGATCGGCACCGGCTTGGCCAGCGAGCGGACCTTGGCGGTCAGCGGTGCATCGGGAATCGGCCCGATGCGATTGGTCTCCACCAGCCGCGCCGAGGCGGTCGCCAGCAGGCGGCGCGGGCCGACACGGACCTGTCGGGTTTCCGCCTCTATGCCGGTGACGTAGAGCGGCTCGGGCTGGCCGCCGATCTCGAGGCCCCGGCGTTGGCCCACGGTGTAGTGGATGACGCCGCGATGGCTGCCCAGCACCGCGCCGGTCTCGGCATGGACGATCTCGCCCGGTGCCTCGCCCTCGGGACGGACGGCGCGCACGATCTTGGCGTAGTCGCCATCGGGCACGAAGCAGATGTCCTGGCTGTCGGGCTTGGCCGCGACGCGCAGGCCCGCCGCTTCGGCCAGACGGCGCGTCTCGGTCTTGGGCAGGCCGCCGAGGGGAAAGCGCAGGAAATCCAGCTGCTTCTCGGTGGTGCCGTAAAGGAAGTAGCTCTGGTCGCGCGCCGGATCGAGGGCGCGGTGCAGCTCGGAACCCGCCGCGCCCATCACCCGGCGCACGTAGTGACCGGTGGCGAGGCAATCCGCGCCCAGTTCGCGCGCCATCGTCAGGAGGTCGGTGAACTTCGGCCCCATGTTGCAGCGGATGCAGGGGATCGGCGTGCGCCCGGCGAGGTAGTCGTCGGCGAAGCGCTCGACCACTTCCTCGCGGAAGGCGCTCTCGTGGTCGAAAACGTAGTGGGCGATGCCGAGCCGGTCGGCGACCGCGCGCGCGTCGCGAATGTCGTCGCCCGCGCAGCACGCACCCTTGCGGCCGGTCGCGGCGCCGTAGTCGTAGAGCTGCAGCGTCACGCCGATAACTTCCGCCCCGCTCGCGGCGGCAAGAGCGGCGACGACCGAACTGTCCACGCCCCCTGACATGGCCACGACGATGCGGCGGGCGGACAAAGGCTCGGCAAGCTGGAACAGTTCGGCGGGGTCGAGCCCGGGAAGAAGATCGGAAAACGCGGTCATGGTGGGGGCGCACATACAGCCAAGCGCGCCGGATTCCTATCCTCCGCCTTTTTCGCCCCCTTTCCCATCGTGAAGAAAGGGTAAAAACGGCTTTTACGATCCCTTGACCACCTGCGGGTTATAGGGCCTGCATCATGAACGTCGCACCACATCACATGACCCCCGATACAGGGGACGCTCCGGGTCGCACCGCAGGGATACCTGCGGTTCCGGGCTGCGACGGGCTTTCCGAAGGGCACCTTCCCGCCGATCCCGCAATGATCGACTGGCAGGCGCTGCGCTCCCGCCTCTTCGCCACGCACGACCGGCTCGGTGTGCTGGGAGAGGACGCGGCAGCCACACGGCTTCGGCTGCGCGGCAGCTTCGACGGGTGCGCCGCCTCGGCTCTCAATGCTTACGAAGAATGCTCAAGAAACGTTAACCTTGATGCTTCAAGCAATGGCAAGCCCGTTGGAGGCAAGGATTCTCCAGTCGCCGATGTGAACGATAGCGGCGAACGAGGGTAAAGATGATCGAGAACCAGAAAATCCGTCCGGCACAGGTGATCGGCCCGCTCGGCGAGCCGCTGACGGTTGCCGACCTCCCCCCCCCAAACACCACGCGCTGGGTCGTGCGCCGCAAGGCCGAAGTCGTCGCCGCCGTCAACGGCGGCCTGCTGACGATCGACGAAGTCTGCGAGCGCTATTGCCTCACGCTCGAGGAATTCGCCTCGTGGCAGCGCGCCGTCGATCGTTCGGGCATGCAGGGCCTGCGTGTGACACGAATCCAACACTATCGCGATCTCTACGAGCGCCAGCAGAAGTTCTGAGCACTCTCTAACTTCGTCAACCAAGTCTAAAGGCGGCCGTGGAGCATCTTCACGGTCGCCTTTTCACGTTCCGACGCAATAAAACGCATTTACCTGGCCAGACTGGCGCAATGAAGTCGTTCGTCGATGCCTGTCGACGTGAAACCCGGTTCGCGTTGCCACCCTGTTCCCGCGAGTATATGAATCCAGCGGTTTAAGCCATATCGGCAGCCCCGCCTGAATACAGGCACAAGGGCGGACGATGCGGCGGGAGAGCACGCCGCCCGGGGGCGCGTGCATGCGTGCGGTGAACAGATGAACTACGATGGCAAGATTGAAGCCGGCCCCTCTCAGGTCGGCGGGCAGGCAGACGAACCTCACGTCTTCGACGCGACGGGAACGTCGCTCGACAGGGACGATGCCCTGGACCGTCGCTCGCGCCGGGTGATCGTGCTCGTCATCGTCACCGTCGTGCTGCTGGCAGCCGCGCTGTGGTTCGTGCTCCACAAGGGCGACGCGGCCGATGCCGCCGGTGCCGATACCACGCAGGTTCCCGTCGTCTCGGTCGTCGTGCCGGGCCGCTCCAGCGTTGCCGGCGAAATCACCGGCACCGGATCGCTCGCTGCACGCCGCGCGATGCCGGTGGGTTCGGTCGGCGAAGGCGGCGAAGTACGCGAAGTGCGCGTCGATGCGGGCGACTGGGTCGAAAAGGGCCAGGTCCTCGCGGTGATCGACCGTTCGGTGCAGGTCCAGTCCGCCGCCAGCCAGTCCGCGCAGGTCCGCGTGGCAGAGGCCGATGCCCGGCTCGCACAGGCCAACCTCGATCGCGGCCTCAAGCTCGTCGATCGCGGCTTCATCTCCAAGGCCGACATCGACCAGCTGACCGCGACCCGCGATGCCGCGGCTGCCCGCGTCGGCGTGGCCCGCGCCACGCTCGGCCAGTTGCAGGCGCAGAATGCGCGGCTCAACATCGTCGCCCCCGCCTCGGGCCTAGTCCTCGCACGCAACGTCGAGGTCGGTCAGGTGGTGAGCGGCGGCAGCGGCGTGCTGTTCAACCTCGCCCGCGACGGCGAGATGGAACTGCTGGCGCTTCTTTCGGAGGACGACCTTGCCAAGCTGCACGTCGGCGTCGCCGCCAACGTCACGCCGGTCGGCTCGGGCAGGAGCTTTGCCGGGCAGGTCTGGCAGCTCGCGCCCACCATCGACAACACCACCCGCCAGGGCACCGCGCGCATCGCGCTCAAGTACGACCCGGCGCTGCGTCCAGGCGGCTTCGCCACCGCCGTGATCGAAAGCGGCACGGTCGTCGCTCCGATGCTGCCCGAATCCGCGATCCAGAACGATGCCAAGGGCGCGTTCGTCTACGTCGTCGGCAAGGACGACCGCGTCCACCGGCAGGCGGTGAAGACCGGCCTCGTCACCGCGACGGGCATCACCGTCACCTCGGGTCTCAATGGCGACGAGAAGATCGTGATGCGCGCGGGCGGCTTCCTCAACGACGGGGACAAGGTCAAGCCGCGCCCCTCGACTGCAGCCAAGTAACGGGCGAGCCGAACCCATGCGCAACATCTCGGCCTGGTCGATCCGCAACCCGATCATCCCGATCGTCTTCTTCATCGGCCTGATGATCGCCGGCATCGTCTCGTTCAACCGAATGGACGTGAACAACATGCCGGACGTCGAGTTTCCGGGAGTCCACATCGGCGTCTCGCAGCCCGGCGCCGCCCCGACCGAGATCGAGACACAGATCACCCAGATCGTCGAAGGCTCGGTCCGCTCGATCCCCGGCGTCGAGGAAATCCAGTCGACCGCCTCGGAAGGCCGCTCGACCACACTGGTGTTCTTCTCCGTCGGCACCAACGTCGATGTCGCGACCCAGCAGGTGAAGAACGCGGTCGACCAGGTACGCGGCCAGTTGCCCGACGGCATTCTCGAACCGCAGGTCCAGAAGATCGAGTCCGGCGGCGGCGGCTCGCTCGCCTACTTCGCGGTGCGCGCCGACGACATGACGATCGAACAACTCAGCTGGTTCGTCGACGACACCATCGCCAAGACTCTGCTCGGGGTAGAGGGCATGGCGACCGTCAGCCGCGACGGCGGCGTCAACCGCGAGATCCGCGTCGTCGTCGATCCCCAGCGCATGCAGGCGCTGGGCGTCAGCGCCGAGGCCCTCAACAACGTGCTGCGGCAGGTCAACGTCGATGCCGCGGGCGGTCAGGCGGAGATCGCCGGATCGCGCCAGTCCGTGCGCGTGCTGGGCAATGCCCAGACCGCCTACGACCTCTCGCAGAAGCGCATCAACCTCGGCAACGGTCGTTCGGTGAAGCTCACCGACGTCGCCAGCGTCCATGACGGCTTCTCCGAGCAGACCGACGTCGCCCGCGTCAACGGCCGCGAGGTCGTCACTTTCGGGTTCGAGCGCGCGCGCGGCGCCTCCGACGTCGCCGTCTACGACGCGGCGATGGAGAAGCTGAAGGAAATCCAGAAGTCCCACCCCGACATCCACCTGACCCGCCTGTTCTCGCAGGTGGACTACACGCGCGGCCAGTACACCTCCTCGATGGAGGCGCTGGTCGAAGGCGCGGTGCTGGCCATCGTCATCGTCTTCCTGTTCCTCCGCGACTGGCGCGCGACGATGATCTCGGCGCTGGCGATCCCGCTTTCGGCGATCCCGACCTTCTGGTTCATGGACCTGCTGGGCTTCACGCTGAACTTCCTCTCGCTCCTCGCGCTCAGCCTCGTCGCGGGTGTGCTGGTCGACGACGCCATCGTCGAGATCGAGAACATCGTGCGCCACATGCGCATGGGCAAGAGCGCCTACCAGGCCTCGATCGACGCCGCCGACGAGATCGGCCTCGCGGTCGTCGCGACGACCTTCTCGATCGTCGCGGTGTTCCTGCCGGTAGGCCTGATGCCGGGCATTCCGGGGCAGTTCTTCAAGGCGTTCGGCCTGACCGTCGTGGTCGCGGTGCTGATGAGCCTTGCGGTTGCGCGCGTGATCACGCCGATGGTCGCGGCCTACTTCCTCAAGGCGCACGGCCATGCCGAGCACGGCGGCGGCAAGGCGATGGACGTCTACATGAAGATCCTCGCGTGGACGCTCGACAGCACCGAGGCGCATCGCCGCAAGGCCGCGCTGGTGCGCCAGCCGTTCCACCCCGCCTACGCCGTAGTTGCCACGATCGCGTTCATCCTGCTGATCGCCGCCGGGCTCGCCGCATCCGGACTGCTGTTCACGACCCTGCAGACCGGCATCACCAAGATCGGCCTCAAGGGCGCCGCCTTCGTGATCGCCGCAATCCTCTCCCCGCTCGCCATTCCCGTGACGATCTGGCTGCTCGGCAAGCTATTCCGCTTGCTCGCCGGCGCGATGGGCGCACTCGGCCGCTGGTATCGCTATTACACCGACCGTGTGATCGCGCGGATGCACGACCACCGCTTCTACGCCTTCTGCGCCTCGGTCTACGCGCTCGTCGTCACGTTCGCGCTGCTCGCCGGCCTGCCGCAGCAGTTCCAGCCCAGCACCAACAATGACACCAGCGAGGTCAAGATCGAACTGGTGCCCGGCACTACGCTCGAACAGTCCGAGTTGATCGGCGGCCGCGTCTCGCGCCTGCTTGAAAAGCAGCCCGAGGTCGAGCGCGTGCTGCAGTTCGCGGGCGAAGGTTCCGGCACGCTCTACATCGCCCTCAAGCCCGCCAAGGAGCGCGAGGCGACCAGCATCGAATTCGAGCGCCGCATGGCCCCGCAACTGCAGGACGTCGCCGATGCGCGCGTCAGCTTCGCCTCGCAGTCGGGCGGGTTCGGTTCGGGCCGCGACTTGTCAATCATGCTGTCGGGCAGCGATTCCGAACTGCTCAACAAGACCGCGCAGACCCTCGTGGAGCAGATGCGCGCGATCCCCGGCGTCGTCGCCCCGCGCATCGCCGCCGACCTCCAGCGTCCCGAACTGCTGATCGTGCCGCGCCCCGACCTTGCCGCGCAGCTTGGCGTGACGACGTCCGCTCTCAGCCAGACGATCCGCATCGCAACGCTGGGCGAGATCGACCAGAATGCCGCCAAGTTCTCGCTGAGCGACCGCCAGGTGCCGATCCGCGTGATCCTCGACCGCACCTCTCGCCGCGATTTCTCGACGATCGAGAACCTGCCGGTCTCCACCGTCAGCGGTGGCACCGTGCCCCTGAAGCGCGTCGCGGAAATCCGCTTCGGCGCCGGCCCCACGCAGATCCAGCGCTACAACCAGTCGCGCCGTATCTTCGTCGGCGCCGACCTCGGCGAAGGGCAGGTCAAGGGGCCGATCATGACGCAGATCCAGAACCTGCCGATCATGAAGAACCTGCCGATGGGCGTCTCCAACGCCCCC
Source organism: Sphingomonas sp. LH128 (assembly GCF_000293195.2). Lineage (NCBI taxonomy): Bacteria > Pseudomonadati > Pseudomonadota > Alphaproteobacteria > Sphingomonadales > Sphingomonadaceae > Sphingomonas > Sphingomonas sp. LH128. The sequence goes on along the minus strand of NZ_ALVC01000112.1, from coordinate 8,368 downwards.
GTCGGCGAGGACAAGTGGCAGGCGGAGATGATCACCAACTTCGTCACCGCCGTCATCTCGGGCATCTTCCTGGTGTTTGCGGTGCTGGTGCTGCTCTACAAGCGCTTCGTCTCGCCGCTGGTGAACATGGCCTCGCTGCTACTGGCGCCGCTGGGCGGCATGCTGGCGCTGACCGTCGCCGGGCAGCCCATCTCGATGCCGGTCTACATCGGCATCCTGATGCTGCTGGGCATCGTCGCCAAGAACTCCATCCTGCTGATCGACTTCGCGATCGAGGAGATGAGCAAGGGCGTCGACAAGCTCACCGCCATCATGGACGCCGGGCACAAGCGCGCCCAGCCGATCGTCATGACCACCGTGGCGATGACCGCGGGCATGGTGCCGACCGCGCTGTCGATCTCGGGCGACGGCGCGTTCCGTGCGCCGATGGGCGTGACGGTGATCGGCGGACTTCTCCTCTCCACCCTGCTCACGCTGGTGATCGTGCCTGCAGCCTTCAGCCTCGCCGATGGTTTCGAGAAGCGGGTCGGGCCGAAGCTGCGCAAGTCGCTGCTGACCTACGACCCCGATCAGCACCACGCCGGGGCGCCCACTCACGCGCACCCGGCCGAGTAAGGAAGGGGCCAGCTTGCTGCCATTGGGCCGCCGGAATGCCGGTATACCGCTGACGGGCATCGGCATTGATCGAGGCCGCCGGATGCGCCTGTTCGCCACCGGGCTGCTGCTGGCGATGGGTGTCGCCTTCGTCGTGCTCCACAAGGTTGCAGGCACGCACCCGGCATGGGGGTACGCCATCGCCTTCACCGAGGCGGCGATGGTCGGCGGCCTCGCGGACTGGTTCGCGGTAACCGCGCTGTTCCGCCGTCCGCTCGGCCTGCCGATCCCGCACACGGCGATCATTCCGGAGAACAAGGACCGCATCGCCGATTCGATGGCGACGTTCCTGCGCGACAACTTCCTCACCCCGCAAGTCGTCGCGCGGCGCGTGAACGCCTTCAACTTCGCGGCCGCCGCCGGCACTTTCCTTGCTGACCCGGGACGCGGCGGCCAATCGCGCATCCGCGCGGGCGCGGCGAACCTGATCGCCGACGTGCTCGAATCACTCGATCCCGAACGGCTCGGCAACCAGGTCCGGTCGGGGCTCGCACGCCAGCTGGAGCGGGTGGAAGTCGCCCCCCTGCTCGGCCAGATGCTGAGCGCGATGATCGCCGACCGCCGCCACCTGCCGCTCGTCGAAGGCTCGGTACGCTGGGTCGGAGAGGCGCTGGAGGCGAACGAGGAGATGGTACGCGCCATGATCCGCGAGCGCGCCCACAGCCTGCTGCGCCTGACCGGCCTCGACACCCGCATCGCCAATTCGGTGCTCGACGGCCTTTACAAGCTGCTCGCCGAGATGATCGTCCAGCCGGACCATCCGCTGAAGCTCAAGGTCGAGCAGATGCTGGAGAGCCTCGCCGACCGCCTCGTCAACGATCCGGAAACGCGAGAGCGGGTAGAGAACGCCAAGCGTGAACTGATCGCCAATCCTGCCGTCGGCCAGTGGTGGCAGTCGGTCTGGGAACGCCTGCGCCGCAAGCTGATCGACGCCGCCCGCAATCCCGACGCGGCGCTGGCGGGGCAACTGACGACGATGCTCGGCGAACTGGGCACCGCACTGCAGGGCGATCCGCGCCTGCAGGCCCAGATCAACCGCTTCGCGCGCCGTACGCTGGTGGGCGTCACCGCGCGCTATGGCGAGGAGATCGTCGGCCTCGTCTCGGGCACCGTGAAGCGCTGGGACGCCCGCACGATAAGCAACCGCCTCGAAGGCGCAGTCGGGCGCGACCTGCAGTTCATCCGCATCAACGGCACGCTGGTGGGCGGCTTGTTCGGGGTCTGCATCCATGCCATCGATCGGCTGCTATGACCGATGGACCACTGCTGACCACCGACCGTTTCGACTTGTGGCGCCCGGTGGCGAGCGATCTGCCCCAGCTCTGTGCCCTGATCGACGACAAGGAAACCCGCCGCTACCTCGGCCCTGCTTCAGCCGAACGGCAGCCGCAGTTCGACCGCCTGATGCGGAATGCGGGGTCGTGGACGCTCTATGGCTACGGCACCTTCATGGTGCGTCCGCATGGCGCAGACAGCATCATCGCTGCATGCGGTGTCTTCCATTCGTGGCGTGGCTTCGGCCACGATGTCGGCATGGACGACGTTCCCGAGGCGGGCTGGATCGTCCGCCGCGACTGGTGGGGCAAGCGCTTGGCGGGTGAAGTGATGGAGGCCGTGCTCGGCTGGTTCGACCGGGCGCATGGTCCAAAACGCATCGCCTGCATGATCGAGGAGGGCAATGCGGCGTCGGAACGCGTCGCGGCAGCCCTCGGCTTCGTGCGCTACGGCGCGCATGTCAGCGACGATACGATGCTCATGCTGTTCGAGCGCTTGCCTGGCGGCCGCTGAGTGCGGCGTCAGTTAACGTATACGATACTGCCTGAAAAGAACGAGGCGACAGGCTGGCCGTTGCTATCAAGCGCGGGCTCGAATCTGGCCATGCCGATTACTATTTCGCAAACTTTCGTATTGAAGTTGGCGTTCCTGAAGGCGTTTACCGTTTCGCACTGCGTCGGTTGTCCGGCCTTGTCCACCATGACGCGCAAATTCAGGCGCCCATCCTTGCCCTGATATTCGAGTTCAGACGGGAAATCCTTGAGTATCTCGGAGATCCATTTTTTGTCCGCCACTTTAGGGCGACGCGTAAGCTCGGCCTGCTCGGCTGGGTCAAGGCCCCAATTCCGCACCAGCGCGTCGGTGCAAGTCCGCAGCGCGGAAAGCACCGGAAGAACACTGCCGGTGTCGAGAACGAATGTCTGATGCGACGTCGCCAGACTGATCCGATCGACCGTGGCCTCGAAATCAGAATCCGGCATCGGCTCGGCTGCGAAGCCCTCCACCTGCCGGTGCTTCCTGGTAGCCAATGCACTCGAAAACAGAACCGCGGGACCGTATGCGCCCGCGCGTGCGTTGTGATGCAGACTGGGAAACGAAAGCTCGTGGGGGCCATAGGCGATTCCGAATTGCGGCGCCTGCTGCAGCCGTGCAGCGATTTCGCCTGCAACGGTAACTTCGAAATCGCGACCGGGGCCGTATGTCCTCATGCTCAGCAAAACCGGTCTTTTACTGGTACCGAAGCGTCGAACCATGACGCAACTCGTCTTTTGGTAATCTACCAACCATTGCGAAATCGCGGGCAACGTCGTGATTTTGGGTTTGGCGTGGCAGCAGGTTCCGACGGTCAACCCGCAGAGCATCGCAAGAAGAGCCCAAAAATTCCGATGCCTCATGATTGCAACGTCCCCCGACCATGCACATCGTGCAGGCACTGACATCCACACGATACCCAGCAAATAACCCCCGGATTTGCATCCGAGGGTTAAGCATTTGTGACAGACGGGAATTTTCAGATTTCAAAGCTTGCCGGTAAGCTCCGGCACGGCAGTGAAGAGATCCGCCACGAGGCCCAGGTCGGCCACCTGGAAGATCGGGGCATCCTCGTCCTTGTTGATGGCGATGATGGTCTTGGAGTCCTTCATGCCCGCAAGGTGCTGGATCGCGCCCGAGATACCGACCGCGATGTAGACTTCCGGTGCCACGATCTTGCCAGTCTGGCCGACCTGGTAGTCGTTGGGCACGTAGCCCGCATCGACCGCAGCGCGCGAAGCGCCGACGGCGGCGCCCAGCTTGTCGGCGAGCGGCATGATCGTGGCCTCGAAGGTCTCCGAGTCCTTCAGCGCGCGGCCGCCCGAGACGATGATCTTGGCGCTGGTCAGCTCCGGACGCTCCGACTTGGCGATTTCCGCGCCCACGAAGCTGGAGAGGCCCGCATCACCGGCGCCCGTCACGTCCTCGACCACGCCCGAGCCGCCAGTGGCCTCGGCCTTGGCGAAGGCAGTGCCGCGCACGGTGATGACGAGCTTCGGATCGCTCGATTCCACGGTGGCGATGGCGTTGCCCGCGTAGATCGGACGGGTGAAGGTCTTCTCGCCCTCGACCGAGAGGATGTCCGAGATCTGCGCCACGTCGAGCAGCGCGGCAACGCGCGGGGCGACGTTCTTGCCGGTGGTGGTGGCCGGCGCGACGAAGGCGTCGTGGTGGCCCATCAGATCCACGATCAGCGGCGCGATGTTCTCGGCCAGCGCGTGCTCGTAGGCCGCGTCGTCGGCGAAGTGGACCTTGCCCACGCCGGCGATCTGCGCGGCGGCGTCAGCCACGGCGCGCGCGCCGGAACCGGCGACGAGGAGGTGGACTTCACCCAGCTTGGCAGCAGCGGTGACGGCGGAGAGGGTAGCGTCCTTGACGGAGGCGTTGTCGTGTTCGACCCAAACGAGCGTCTTCATTATGCGACTCCCAGTTCCTTGAGCTTGGCGACGAGGCCGTCGACGTCGGCAACCTTGATACCGGCCGAACGCACGGGCGGCTCTGAGACCTTGAGGGTCTTGAGACGCGGCGCGATGTCGACGCCGTAGTCGGCAGGCGACTTCACATCGAGCTGCTTCTTCTTCGCCTTCATGATGTTGGGCAGCGAAGCGTAGCGCGGCTCGTTGAGGCGCAGGTCGGTGGTGACGATGGCGGGGAGCGTCAGCTTCACGGTCTCGAGTCCGCCGTCGACTTCGCGGGTCACGGAGACCGAGTCGCCGGCAACATCGACCTTCGAGGCGAAGGTGCCCTGCGGACGGCCCGTCAGCGCGGCGAGCATCTGGCCGGTCTGGTTCGAATCGTCGTCGATCGCCTGCTTGCCGAGGATCACGAGGCCGGGGTTCTCTTCAGCCACGATGGCCTTGAGGATCTTGGCCACGGCCAGCGGTTCGACTTCGGCGTCGGTCTCGATCAGGATCGCGCGGTCGGCGCCCATGGCGAGCGCAGTACGCAGGGTTTCCTGCGCCTTTGCCGGCCCGACCGAGACGGCGATGATCTCTTCGGCCTTGCCCGCTTCCTTGAGGCGGATGGCTTCCTCGACGGCGATCTCGTCGAAGGGGTTCATGCTCATCTTGACGTTGGCAAGGTCAACGCCCGTGCCGTCGGCCTTGACCCGCGGCTTCACGTTGTAATCGATGACCCGCTTAACGGGCACGATGATCTTCATTGCGATCTGTCCTCTCACTGCTGGGACGGCAAATTTAACCGCACGATTAAATTCTGGTGCGAGCTATCGCGTTCCTCTGCCTCGACGTCAAGCCTCGCTAAAGCGCTAAGAGCTTGCGACGGGAAAAGAGAAACTTCGCGCAACCCATACATGCAGAAACGGCGGGGGTCGCGAAACCCCCGCCGTCTCAATATTCGCTATATGATCGTGCGCATGATGCGCATCACCGAAAGGATCAGGCGACGGCCTGGACTTCGGCGACGATCTTCTTGGCGGCATCGCCCAGGTCGTTGGCGGGGACGATCGCGAGGCCCGAGTTGGCCAGGATGTCCTTGCCCTGCTGGACGTTGGTGCCTTCGAGGCGGACGACGAGCGGAACCTGCAGGTTCACTTCCTTCGCCGCGGCAACGATGCCCTCGGCGATGATGTCGCACTTCATGATGCCGCCGAAGATGTTCACGAGGATACCCTTCACGGCGGGGTCCGCGAGAATGATCTTGAACGCCGCGGTCACCTTCTCCTTGTTGGCGCCGCCGCCGACGTCGAGGAAGTTGGCCGGGAACATGCCGTTCAGCTTGATGATGTCCATCGTCGCCATGGCGAGGCCGGCGCCGTTGACCATGCAGCCGATGTCGCCGTCGAGCTTGATGTAAGCCAAGTCGTACTTCGAGGCTTCGATCTCGGCCGGGTCTTCCTCGGTCTCGTCGCGCAGGGCGAAGATGTCGGGGTGACGGGCGAGAGCGTTCGAATCGAAGCTCATCTTGGTGTCGAGGACGAGCAGTTCGCCGCCCTTCGATTCGACCAGCGGGTTGATCTCGACCATGTCGCAGTCCATCGCGATGAACGCGGTGTAGAGCTGCTTGGCGAGCTTCTGGGCCTGCTTGTTGAGGTCACCCGACAGCTTCAGCGCGAAAGCGACGGCGCGGCCATGGTGCGCCTGGAAGCCTTCGGCCGGATCGATGGTGATCGTGGTGATCTTCTCGGGCGTGTTGTGGGCGACTTCCTCGATGTCCATGCCGCCTTCGGTCGACACGATCATGGCGACGCGGCCGGTCTTGCGGTCCACGAGCATCGACAGGTAGTATTCCTTGTCGATGTCGACGCCGTCGGTCACGTAGAGACGGTTGACCTGCTTGCCTGCTTCACCGGTCTGGATGGTGACGAGGGTGTTGCCGAGCATTTCCTTGGCGAAAGCCTCGACTTCCTCGATCGACTTGGCAAGACGCACGCCGCCCTTGGCGTCGGCGGGGAGTTCCTTGAACTTGCCCTTGCCGCGGCCGCCTGCGTGGATCTGCGCCTTGACGACGTAGAGCGGTCCGGGAAGCTGCTTGGCAGCGGCGACTGCCTCTTCGACGGTGAGGGCGGCGATGCCGGCGGGAATGCCCACGCCATACTTCGCGAGGAGTTCCTTGCCCTGATATTCGTGAATGTTCATCGCTCAAATCGCTTTCTGCTGGAGGTTCCCGGGGAAGGCGCCGTAGCCATATGTTCGGCGTCCGCCTAAGCACATCCCGGCGCCCTTGAAAAGGCCCGGCGCCTGCGCAAATGCATAGCCACGTCGAATTTCATCGACCTTATTTGATATCAGTTCTCAATAGCAATTGATGCGGGAGCGCGCCCGATGATCGACAGAAAGCGACTCGAAGCCATCGTCCGGGAGGCCGGACGCATCGCCCTTGCCGGATGGCCAGGCGATGGGCACGCGCTCGAATCGTGGGAAAAGACGCCGGGAAGCCCGGTCTGCACCGCCGATCTCGCGGTCGATGCCTACCTCAAGCGCGAACTGCGCGCATTGCTGCCTGCGGCAGGATGGCTTTCGGAAGAGACGGCCGACACGCAGGATCGGCAGGACCATGAACTGGTCTGGCTGGTCGATCCGATCGACGGCACCCGAGACTACATTCATGGTCGCAAGGGCTGGGCGATTTCGGTGGCGCTGGTGAACACGCGGCGGCCATTGCTGGGCTACCTCTTCGCCCCCGTGCGTAACCGCGACAACGGCGGCGAGTTCTGGTCGGCCGAAGCGGGCAAGGGCGCATGGCTAAACGGCGCCCGGCTCACCGCAAGCGAACGCGAGGTGCTGGGCGGATCGCGCGTACCCGCCCTCAAGCTGGCTCCCGAGGACGCCGACCTCACCCTTGTCGAGCAGCCCAATTCGATCGCCCTGCGCATGGCCATGATCGCAGCCGGAGACGCCGATCTTCTGGCGACCCTGCGCTGGGGCTACGAGTGGGACATCGCCGCTGCCGCACTGATCGCACGCGAGGCGGGCGCCTCGGTGACCGACGCCTTCGGCCAGCCGCTCAACTACAACAAACGCGATCCCCGCGCATTCGGCGTTCTGGTTTCCTCGAATGGCATCCATGCTGCCGCGGTCGAGCGACTCGCAGATCGCGCGCGGCGCTATTCGGTCTGACCGAACGGCTGCGGCACCCTCTCAGGACCCTTCGGCGCCCTCACCCTCGGAGTCCTTGGGCATTTCCTCGCCCATATCCTCACCCTTCCAGGCGGGATCGTTCGCCATCCGCTCGATCAGGTTGTGCGCGAAGGTGCTCATGCCACCGCCGTGCGGGTTGTTCGCCACCGGCCCCAGCACGATGCGGGCTTCCGGGGAACGACCCAGCCGCAGCAGTGTCGTCCCGAGCGTCATGCGCAGGCCCAGATCGAAGGGCGCCAGTTCCACTGCCCGGATCAGCCCGTCGACCGCGAGTTTCGGAGGTTGCTCTCCCTGCTCGACGAAGCTGCGGTAGAAGTAGATCAGCGGCAGCGGGTGGTCGTTCTCCAGCCGGTTGAGCGCGATGAAGGGAGCCCGCGCGGTCTTGTAAGCGGCAGCGCGCTCCTTGTCGTCGCCCTTGTTGTCCTCAGCCTCGCGGAACAATGCATAGCCCTTCTGGACGTAGGCGTTGACTTGCGAGGGATCACGCTTGATCGCGGTATCGGCGGCGGCGACGGCCTCCTTGTCGTGCCCGGCGTCATATTCGCACTCAGCCAGCGCGGCGAGCACCGCTGCATCATCGGGATACTTCGCCGCGATCGCCCGCGCCTCGACCAGCAGCGTCGCGGCTTCCTCGCTCGACACGCCGCGCCGCGAGCGGATGCGCACCGGCATGATCTCCGCCTCCCCCGCCGAGAGCGTGCGCAGCGACACCGGGCCGATCGTCAGCAGTTCCGGCTTGAGCGTCAGCGCCGTCATCCGCCGCTGCCGCAAGTAATGATCGAGATCCTTTTCCAGCTTGTCGAAGTCGC
>NZ_ALVC01000111.1:0-6238 GCF_000293195.2 Sphingomonas sp. LH128 | reverse complement strand
CCCGCCACTTCGCGCCACTTGGCGGCGTAAGTGCCCGAGGCTCCGGGAATTTCCGAACCACCTTGCGTTCCGTACCAGCGTCCGTGCTCCATGGCGATCGGCTCGGCGGAAGAAATGGCCACGCTTTCGGACGTGCGAACATAGACCATCCGCCCGGAATGGCCGAACTCACGCCGCCAGACTTTCACTTGCGCCATCCGGCCCGCGATCACGGCGCTGTCGGTGCCGGTAACCATGACGCAGTCGCGCGCCAGCAGTGGCCCGATCGCCGCCGCATCGCCGTCCGCAATGGCCCTGTTGAAGGCGGCTCGGCGGCTGCGGATCGCCAGTTCGCTCACGGCCTCACCGGAGCCGAAGCCTCTTTGCCCACGACGGTCACCCAGCGCCGGACGTTCCAGCGCTCGACCAAGCCCTCGGTCACATAAGGGTCGGCCTCGGCGAAAGCCTCCGCAGCTTCCGGCCCCTCGCCGGCGAACAGCAGCATCGCCGTATCGAGCGGATCCTCGACCGCGCCGCCAAGCAACAGTTCGCCGCGCTCGGCCGCCTGCCATGCGAGGTCCAGATGCGCGGCGCGAAATTCGGCCCGGCGCTCGAGGTAACCGGGCGCGAGGTGATAGATCAGCAGGTAGTGGTTCATCGCCCGACCATGCCCGGCGGCACGACCCGGGGAAACCCCTCAGCCACAGCCTTCCACATAGGCCAGCACCGGCATCTCGCCGACATGGATCAGGCCGACCTTGCCGTCAGACTTGATCTCGAAGCGCAGCGCCGATTCTCCGGGGCGGGCATTGGGAGCCGTCAGGTACTTGGCGGGCGCGGCTTCGTACTTGTGCGGCTCCTCGCGGAAACCGGCGAACCACTTCTTCACGTCGCCCTCGGTCGCACCGACGCCAATACCCTCGGCCAGCTTGACCGTGGAATTCGCGCCCAGCGTGATGCGGCGCACCTTGCCCTCGGTGACGATGGCATACACCCCGGGGTAGTCAGGCGAGCTGATCGCCGTGCAACTGTCGCTTTCCTGTGCGCCGCGTGACGCCCAGGAACTGCCCTTGGGCACCGGCTGACCGATCTTCAGGTCACCCAGCCCCTCCAAGCCAAGCACTTTAGGGTCGCTCGCGGGAGTGACGGCGGGCGCAGCCTCCGAAGGCGCGGCCTCGCTGGCCAGAGCCTCCTCGCTCGCGGAAGCGGTTACACTCGGCTCCTCCGGCCCGGACGAGCAGGCGGCGAGGGGCAGCAGGACGAGAGCGGCGAGCGCGGCAATCCGTTTCATGATAGCCAAAACGGATCGCAATCGCTCAGGTTGCCGGGGCGATCGACAAAGATGCCAAGGGTAAGAAAATGCGAGGGTTATTACCCTCGCGCTCCGGGGACTGTCGGCGTCGCACCCTGCAGCATCCTCAGCGCCCGACTTTCTCGATCAGCTTCATTGCCGCAGCAGGCGCCCGCTCCTTCGCGCCATTGATGAAGAAGGCGAATACTTCACGGCCTTGTCCGGTCCAGCCGCCGACACGCTTTGCCCATGTGTCGAGGTCTTCGTCCGGATAGCCCTGTTCCAGTTCGCTTTGCGCGTTCTGCAGGCGGGCGTAGACGAACGGAGCGCAGTCCGTCGCATCCAGCACTGCATATTTGGGCGAATCGGCCAGCACCACCGCTACCCCGGCCTTGCGGCACAAGTCGAAGAAGGCCGAATCGTCGAAACTCTCGTGCCTTGCCTCGATCGCGTGGCGCACCGTCAGGCCCTCGTGACTGGCGGGCAGCAGGGCGAGGAAGGCGGCGATCTCGGCCGCGTCGAACTTCTTGGTGGCCGCAAGCTGCCAGTTGATCGGCCCCAGCTTGTCGCCCAGTTCGACCAGCCCCTGCGCCATGAACCGCGCCACGCTCTCGCCCGCCTCGGACAAGTCCTTGCGGTTGGTGCAGTACCGGCTGCCCTTGAGCGCGAAACGGAAGCCATCGGGCACTGCATCGCGCCACTTGGCAAAGCTGGCGGCGCTCTGGCCGCGATAGAAGGTGGCGTTGATCTCGGTGCCGGTCAGGTGTTCGCCGACGTAGGCCAGTTCGCGCGACTGGGTGAGGCCCTTGGGATAGAACAGCCCGCGCCATGGTTCATAAGTCCAGCCGCCAATGCCGATGTGAACACTCATGATTTCTTCCGGGCGAGGCGTTTACGGTTTGCGGTGACCTTGCGGCGGTAATGGCGCACGGCCTTTCCGGCGGTCTTCGGAGATGCACTCGACGTCGCCAGCATCATGCCCACTTCGGCGGCCGCCCTGACCTTTTCCGAGACCATCAGCGCATTTTCGCGGTCGCTGCCCTTGCCGGTCATCATGTCGCTGGTGCGCATGCCCATGACCATGAGCGATTCCGCCCAGAGCCAGTAGCTGTCGTGGGCGAGTTTCATCCAGTCGGTGGTCGGGTTGCGCATGCGTGGCCCTCCTTGGGAAGAGGCAGCGTAGCACCGGCTTGCGATGCTGCGAAGGCGGCATGCTGCTGGTCAAACGCGCGTCGCGCTGCCAAGGGCGCAAAGGCATCAGGAGAATGGATCATGGCAAGCGACGACGAGGATTATGTCTACGACGAGGACAGCGGCGAATGGCTGCCTGCCTCGGAACTGACGGCGAAGCGCGCGGCGGCCGATGCCGTGGAAGTCCGCGACGCGGTCGGCAATGTGCTCGCCGACGGCGATTCGGTGACGCTGATCAAGGACCTCGACGTCAAGGGCGCAGGCCAGACGCTGAAGCGCGGGACGGTGATCCCCGCGATCCGCCTGACCGGCGATGCGCAGGAGATCGACTGCCGCTATCCCGGCATCAAGGGGCTGGTGCTGCGCGCGGAGTTCGTGCGCAAGCGGTGAACCATGCCCGCGGGCCGACTGCCTTCGCGGATAGGACGACATGACATGAAACGGGCGCGCCCTACCTGAACCCCAGACTGCGCGAGATCGCGGCGGCCTCGTCCCGCACCAGCCGGACGAGTTCGTCAAGCCGCCCCGCCGCGCGCGCGCTGGGCGCGGCGGCAACCAGCGCGCCGACGACCTCGCCCGCCGCATCGCGCACCACGCAGGCCGTACCGGTGACGCCCTCGGCCGCCTGATCGACAGTCTGGGCGCACCCTTTCGCGCGGGCCTGCTCGACTGCCAGCGCCAGCGCGGCGGGGTCGATCTCGGTCCCCGGCGCCATCCGCGCCAGCGTCACGCGCTTGAGGTAGGCATCGACCGCCGAGGGCGAACACATGGACAGCAACGCCCGCCCCGCCGCCGTCGCGTAGAGCGGCCGCCTGTCCCCGATCGAGACCGAATAGCGCACCACGTTGCGGCTCTCTACGAGGTCCACGTACGTGACCATGTCGCCGTCATGATCGCCCACCGCCAACAGCACCGTCTCCCCGCTGCGCGCGGCCAGCCGCCGCATCCCGTCGCGCACGAGGTCGGAGCTTTGCAGCCGCCGCCGCGCCTCGGTCAGTGCGCTGCCGAGGCCGAAAGCGCCCGGACCGAGCCGCCAGACGCCATCGGCCGCGACGACGAGATCCTCGTCCGCCAGCCCGCGCAGCAGCGCCGCAAGGCTGCTCTTCGGGGTCTTCAGACGGCGGCTGAGATCGGCCAGCGACACCGGTTCGCTGCTGACGCAAAGGGCTTCGAGCAGGCGGATGACCCGGGTGACCGACTGCGGTGACCCGCCCCGGCGCTCGCCGTCCTTCTCCGCATCCTCGATCACGCAAGCCCTCACTGGAAATGCGGGAGCACCTCCCGCGCGAAGAGCCCCGCATAAGCGAGGAAGCGCTCCGCCGGAAGGCCGGGCGGCATCATCATCGTGAATTGCTCGACCGGGGCCTTTTCCAGCAGGCGGTGGAAGTAGGCGACCGCCTCGGACGGGGTCAGGATCTGCAGGATGCCGCTGGCCTTGAAGGCATCGAGGCTCATCGCCTGGATCGTCGGACCGTCAAGGCCGATGGCCTTATCTTCGTTCATCCAGCCGCCGTAGCTATTGTTGACGTGGTGGAAATGGGGCGCCAGTTCGTCCAGCGCCGCCGCCTTGTCCTCGGCGACGACCAGCATCAGGCCCTGTATCCAGATGCGTGCATCGGCTGGGTCCTTGCCCGCCGCTTCCAGTTTCTCGCGGTAGAGCGGCCAGATCTCGGGATTGCCGAAGTAGCCATCGCCGTGCCGCGCAACCCGCTCCATCGCCTTGGGCGCGAAGCCGCCGATGTAGAGCGGGATATGCCCCCGGCTTGAGAGCGGCCCGGCCTTGGCGCCGTGAAGAGTGAAGAAGCGGCCTTCGAAGTCTACCGTCTCGCCGGACCAAAGGCGGCGCACGATCTCCAGGAATTCGTCGAACCGGGCGCCGCGCTTGGTGAAATCCAGCCCGTGCGCCGCGTACTCCCGCGCACGATAGCCGATCGCGAGCCCCAGTTGCAGCCGTCCGCCGGACAGACTGTCGAGCACCGCGCAGTCCTGCGCGAACCGCAGCGGCTCGTAGAGAGGGGCAAGCGCGATGCCGGTGCCCAGCCGCATCCGCCGCGTGCGTGCAGCCATCGCGGCGAGCGCCACCAGCGGCGAGGACATGTAGCCGTCCTCGGCGAGATGGTGCTCGGGCACGAAAGCGCCGTCGAAGCCCAGCGCTTCGGTTTCCGCAACCACGTCGAGGATTTCGGCGTAGAGCGCTTCGGGCGGGCGGCCCCACGGGGCCGGATTGCGGAAATCGTAGAGGTAGCTGAATTCCAGCCCGCCGGTCATGCAGCCTTCTCCGTCGTTTTGTGATTTGACGCGAGAGTAGAGGCCGCCACCCAAGCGGCAAGGCGCGGGGGCGATGAATGGGGCCTCAGCCCTTATGCGGCCCCAGCAGGATCACCGCCGCCCCGGCAAGGCAGAGCAGCGCGCCGCCCATGTCCCAGCGGTCCGGTCGCACGCCCTCGACCAGCCATAGCCACAGCAGCGCCGAGGTGATGTAGATGCCGCCGTAAGCCGCATAGGCCCGGCCCGCCTGCGAGGTGTCCACCAGCGTCAGCAGCCAGGCGAAGATCACCAGCGAGACGCAGCCCGGCACCAGCCACCAGACCGGCTTGCCCATCCGCAACCAGCCCCAGAACGCGAAGCAGCCACCGATCTCGGCCAGTGCGGCGAGGAGGTAGACGGCGGCGGTCTGGATCACGCCCCCGGTCATGCAGAAAGCAGCGTCGCCTTGACCCCGTCGATCACATACTGCGCCGCCAGCGCCGCCAGCAGCACGCCCAGCAGGCGGGTGATCACCGCCTCGACCTTGTCGCCCAGCACCTTCATCAGCGGCCCGGCAGCGGCAAGCGCGGCGAAGGCGAGCAGCATCACAGCGATCATCGCGCCCAGGATCGTCAGCGTCTGCTCGGTGCCGTGCGCGCGGCTGGTCAGCAGCATCATCGTCGCGATCGAGCCCGGCCCCGCCAGCATCGGCATCGCCATCGGGAAGACGGAGACGTCCTCGATCTCGGGCGTGGCGGCGTTGTGGGCGATGATCTTCTCGGCCCGCTCCTCGCGCCGCTGGGTGCGCTTCTCGAAGACCATGTCGATGGCGATCATGAACAGCATGATGCCACCGGCGATGCGGAAGGCGTCGAGTTCGATGTGCAGGGCGTTCAGCAGCGTCTTGCCGAACAGCGCGAAGACCACGAGGATGATCGCCGCGATCACGCAGGCGCGGGTCGCCATGGAGATTGCCTGCGCGCGGCTCGCCCCGGCGGAGAGCCCGGCGTAGATGGGCGCGCAGCCCGGCGGATCGATGACGACGAAGAGCGTGACGAAGGCGCTGAGGAAAAGCTCGTACATCCGCCCTACCCTAACCTTGCGGCGTCACCTTGTCCTCTACGATCGTGTCGAATTGCGTACCATTCCACAGTTGTACGCTGACGGTGCGGGCATCGTTGGCGCTCATGACCGTGACGTGCCAGCGCAAGGTGCCGTCGAGCGAGTTGCCCCCGGTGAAAGTGCGCGCGTCCGCAGGCGGCGTACCCGGCGGCGGCGCGTCGGGGCGGCGGCCGCATTTCGCAACCCGCGCGGTGAGCATGTCGGGCTCCGGCAAAGCGCTCGGCAGGGTGTCGCCGTGGTCGAGGACCCAGCGATACTCGCCCTTCTTCTGGCGCTGCCAGATCGTGGTGTACCAGCCGACCGAGCCGTCCGGGCGCTGCCAGGCGCCCTTGGTTACGCCCAGCGTGCCGTCGCAGCTCATCCAGACCTGATGCGGCTCCCACTGCACGGGAGCGGCGGGGGCGGCCT
>NZ_ALVC01000110.1:0-11477 GCF_000293195.2 Sphingomonas sp. LH128 | reverse complement strand
GCCGCTGCCATCCGATAAACGACGGCAGCGGCGGCGGTTCCCGTTGGGGTCTGTCGGTAAATCCGCCGCAGGCGGATTTTGCGGTACCGGCCCCAAATGCGAGCATCCGGCCCACCCGACCTCCCACGAGCGTACCATAGATGGGAGGTCGGGTGGGGGCGTGGGCCGGTGCCGCATGAGAATGCCCCGCAGGGCATTCTCACAAGCAAATCAGGATTCCGATTCGCCGGCCGGCTTGCTCTGGAGCTGGCAGTAGTTCTGGATGCCCATGCGGGCGATCATGTCGAACTGCTTTTCGAGGAAGTCGACGTGCTCTTCCTCGCTCTCGAGGATGCGGGCGAAGATCTCGCGGCTGACGAAGTCGCGCACGGTCTCGCAGTGGGCGATGGCTTCCTTGAGCATCGGGATCGCGTCGTATTCGAGCGCGAGGTCGGCCTTGAGGATTTCCTCGACCGTTTCGCCGACGCGCAGCTTGCCCAGGTTCTGGAAGTTGGGGAGGCCGTCGAGATAGAGGATGCGATCGGCCAGCACGTCGGCGTGCTTCATTTCGTCGATCGATTCGTGGCGCTCGTACTCGGCGAGCTTCTTGATGCCCCAGTTGTCCAGCATGCGATAATGCAGCCAGTACTGGTTGATTGCGGTGAGCTCGTTGAACAGCGCCTTGTTCAGAAACTCGATAACCTTGAGGTCGCCCTTCATCGCGCGGAAACTCCTATGCTGGAGCCGCGGCCTATATCCGGCAATGTCGAGTCGGGCAAGTCAGGTCATGAATTACGCGGCGGCAGCTATTCCCATTCCGGCGGACGAAACTTCGTCGGCGATGATGTCTTCGGCTTCGTCCAGGCACTGGCGGCACTGCGGGGTGCGGCCGAGCGAGCCGTAGATCGCTTCGGCATTGCCACGCACACGGCGGGCTGCGCAGCGAAGTTCGGTCTCTCGGATGGCATTGCAGATGCACACGTACATGAGCGAATCCTTGTGTTCTTCGCTCAATATATGCGAGTGCGAATGGATCGCAATAGCGAAAATGCATCACGCCATACGATTGTTCAGCGGCTTATTGTTCAAAAGGCGGTGCTCCACGAGCGACCGCCAGAGCCATTCGAGCGGCCCGCGCCGGAAATGCCGCAGCCAGACCGGGCTCCACGCCAGCATCAGCGCCCAACCGCCGAGCACGAACAGCCATTGCCGCGCAGGCGGGATCTGACCGTAAAGTCCGAGGCCCCAGCCGTAGAACACGAAAGTCATGACGAGGCTGGTGGCGATGTAGTTGCTGAACGCCATTCGCCCGGCGGCGATCAGGCGGCGGCCGAGCCACGTCGGCGCGATTCGGGGTGCGGCGAGCACCAGCAGCCCGGCATAGCCGACGCCGCCCAGTACGTGTGGCATGGCGAGCCCCCATACGAGCGCGGCCTGCATGGCGACGGCCGGGAAATGGCGCGGCCAGGCCCAGCCGAGGAACATTACGGTCAGGGCCATCCCCGCGAACGTGCAGGCGAGCGAGACTTCGATGAGGCGCTTGCGGCGCAATGTTCCATCGAACAAGCCGGCCCGATAGAGCGCCATGCCGATCAGCATCAGCGGCAGCGTTTCGGAGAACGAGCCCGATATCATTTGGATCTGCCAGAAGGGGCGTTCGATCAACTTGACCCGCACGAGGTCGAGCCAGCCAAGCCGGGCCTCGTGCATTTCCTGCGCTGCCCAGTCGTACATCGGCTGCAGCCGGGCCGCGAGCAGGCGCAGTTGCTCCGTCGTGGCGACGTGGTCGCGCACGGCGTGTTCGGCGTCGATGGCGGTCGCGGCGTCGAACATCCCCCAGATGTGCCAGGCGTAGTAGAGAGCAAGGGCGATCCACAGCAGCATGCGGTCGCTGAGCGGGCGCATCAGCAGCGCCGCGATGCCGCAGGCGGCGTAGAGGAACAGGATGTCGCCCCACCACAGCAGCAGGTAATGCGCGATCCCCAGCAGCAGCAGCCAGCCGAGCCGTCGCAGCTGGATCTGGTCGCCGTCGCGCCCTGCCGCCTCCGCGCGTTCGTGGAACAGCACCAGCCCGGCGCCGAACAGCAGGGTGAACAGCGCCCGCATCTTGCCCTCGAAGAACAGGAAGCTGAACGCCCATGCGGCCTCGTCCAGCGGGCTGACGGGATGGAGGAGCGTCGGCGTCGTCGTGCCGATCATCGGCCCGGCGAACCCGGCGATGTTGATCGCCAGGATGCCGAGCACGGCGACGCCGCGGATCAGGTCAAGCGTTTCCAGCCGCGCCGGGGCAGCGGCGGGCGCATCCTCTTCGGCGAGGTCGGAGAGGGTCAGTCCCTGCTCGCCAGACACCCGAAGCCACCGGCGGTCAGGCGGGCACAGGCAGCGTCGGCCTCGGCCTTCGAGGCGAAGCCGGTGGCCTGCAGCTTCGTCAGCCGTCCTGCGGGCACCAGCGCGCGCGGATGACCGGCAAGTTCGGGGCGGCCCTTGATCTTGCCCCACAGCGCCTCGGCATTGCCGGGCACGCCGAAAGCGCCGAGCTGGACGCGCCACGGGCCGGAGGCTGCGGGTTTTGGTGCTGGGGGCTTGGGGGCAGGTGCCGGTTGCGGCCCAAGTGGCTTGACCGGCGCGGGCTTGATTGGCGCAGGAGCGGCGCTGCGGGGCAGGGTATCGCTCGTTCCGGCGGCGCGGGCGGCTTCGGTGACGGCGCGCTTCGCCTCGGTCACCTCTGGCGCGCGGACCGGCTCGGCCATGGCGAGGCGGGTGCCGAGTTCGGCCGAGGCGCTCTGGCGCTGGAGGTTCGCCTGCGTTTCGGCCGCGATCTTCTGGGCGAGGACGACGCTCTTCTGGCGATCGGCCAGCGGGATGTTAAGGTCCATCTGCTCCAGCGCGCTCTTGGCCTGCGGGAGCCCGGCGGCCTGCGCAAGACTGGCCAGCGCATAGGCGCGCACCCAGTCCTTGGGCACGAGGTCGCCGTTGAAGTGCGCGACGCCGAGAATGTATTGCGCGCGCGGATCTCCGCGAGCGGCCGAGTTCTGGATATAGGGCAGGGCGCGCTGGCGCTCGCCGCGCTGGAACAGCAGCAGGCCGTAGGCGTCGGCGGCCTGCACATGGCCCTTGGCAGCGGCCTTGCCGTAAAGATCCTCGGCGCGGGCCAGGTCGAGCGGCTCGCCGCGTCCCAGCTTGTAGGCCTGCGCCAGGTTGAACTGCGCGTCGGGGTCGCCCTGGTTGGCGAGCGGCTGCCAGATGCGCACGGCGTCGTCGTAATTGCCGCTGGACCACGCATCGACGCCGTCTTTTACACTGGTTCCGGCCATGTCGGCGGCGAGTCCCGCGCTCCATGCAGGCACGGCGAGCGCCACCATGGCGGCGGTGAGTATCGGGAGAATCTTGCTCACGTCGTCGGTGTTCCGGTGCTGCCCCGTAGAAGGTCCAGGATCCCCATGAACCACGGATTGTGGTAAGCTAAAAGCGTTAACGTGGGGTGCACTCTGAATCGTCACACTTGCGCCGGTGAACGCCCGGTTTCGCCCCTCTAAGCAATTAACCGTAAATTAGGAACGATCTGGCACTCCCATCGGCAGGGCACTGCGCCCGCCGTATAGGGGAATCGGTTTTGCGCGTTTTGGCTTTGGCATCGCAGAAGGGCGGATCGGGCAAGACGACGCTGTCCGGTCATCTTGCCGTGCAGGCGCAGCGCGCCGGAGCCGGGCCGGTCGTGCTGATCGACATCGACCCGCAAGGCTCGCTTTCCGACTGGTGGAACGAGCGCGAGGCGGAGATGCCGGCCTTCGCGCAGACTACCGTGGCGCGCCTTGCCGCAGATCTTCAGGTGCTGCGCCAGCAGGGTTTCAAGCTGGCGGTGATCGACACCCCGCCCGCAATTACCCTCGCGATCCAGAGCGTCATCGCCGTCGCCGAACTCATCGTCATCCCGACCCGCCCCAGCCCGCATGACTTGCGCGCCGTGGGCGCCACCGTCGACTTGTGCGAGCGGTCGGGCAAACCGCTGGTCTTCGTCGTCAACGGCGCCACGCCCAAGGCGCGCATCACCGCCGAGGCCGCCGTCGCGCTCTCGCAGCATGGCACCGTGGCGCCGGTCACCGTGCACCAGCGCACCGATTTCGCGGCCTCGATGATCGACGGCCGCACCGTCATGGAGATCGACCCGAACGGTCGCTCCGCCGCCGAGATGGCCGCCTTGTGGGCCTATGTCGCCGACCGTCTCGAAAAGAATTTTCGCCGCACGATCTTCGCCGCGCCTGCTGTCGGACAGCCGGTGCAGGGAGGCGTGCTGCGTCCGGTGGGCGGTTTCGGCCGCCGTGTTCCGGCCTGATTTGGGGTAGATGCCATGAAGAACCGCCACAGCAACAGCGCCCGTAACGCAGGCTTCACCTTGTGCTCGGCCATGGTCGCGGCGCTGCTCGCGGGCTGCGCGGGTGGGCCGCACGGTGTCGCCAGCGCGGGTGACGCGCGCGTCGCCGAGGGGCAGGTCGCCGGAGTGGACGAGGGGGCCCTTTCCAAGGTCGAGGCGCGCGTCGCCAAGTCGCCGCGCGACATGGGCGCCCGCTCGGCACTGGCGCAGGGCTATCTTGCCGCAGGTCGCTTCAATTCGGCCGCCACGACCTTCGAGGACGCGCTGGCGCTGGGCGACCGCAGCCCGCGCACGGGGCTTAGCCTCGCGCTCGCCTACATCGGTTCGGGCCGCAAGGCCGAGGCGCTCGACGTACTGCAGCGCTTTGCCAACAAGCTCCCGGCGAGCGACTACGGCCTCGCCGTGGCGCTGGCGGGCCAGCCTGCGCAGGGCGTCGAGGTGCTTTCGCAGGCCGTGCGCGGCGGCGAAAACAACGCCAAGACGCGTCAGAACCTTGCCTATGCTTATGCCCTCGACGGCCGCTGGGCCGAGGCGCGGGTGATCGCGTCGCAGGATGTCTCGGGCGATGAACTCGAAGCGCGCCTGCAAGACTGGGGCGCCAAGGCGAGCCCCGAACAGGGCCGCGCACGCGTCGCCGGCCTGCTGGGCACGCCGCTGCGCCTCGATCCGGGCCAGCCCACCGCGCTGGCACTGAACGGTATCGATCATACCCCGCGCGTGATGATGGCTGCGGCTGAGCCGGTTGCTGAACTTCCGGCCGCCGAAGAGACCGCGCCTGCTCCGGTCTTCGCCGAGGCACCTGCGCCGGTCGCTCCGGCGATGGCGTTCGCGGACGAGGCGCCGCGCCGCTCGATCGAGCGCGCTTTCGACGGTAGCCTCGCGCGCATGCAGAAGCCGCAGGTGAAGAAGGCGGCGGCGAAGGCCGCTCCGGTTAAACAGGCCGTGACTGGCCAGTCGGGCAGCCATCTGGTGCAGCTCGGCTCGTTCAGCACGATGGACGGCGCCAAGCGGGCCTGGGCGATCTTCCAGAAGCGCGACCCCTCTCTGCGTAGCCATGCGCTGCGGATCACCGAGGCCGACGTCAACGGGCGTCGCTATTACCGCGTCGCCGCCGAAGGTTTCGCGCGCGGCGTGGCGCAGTCGATGTGCTCGACCGTCAAGGGGCGCGGCGGCGAATGCCTCGCCTATGAGGATGGCCGTTCGCTGCCGGGCGCGGTCGCTGCGCGTGGCAGGCCGATGCTGGCGAGCCGCTGATCACATGACGTCGTCCCGGACTTGATCCGGGACCGCTGGCCGTGAACAGCCCACCCATCGGCGGGGTGGCTTGCCGAATGGCCCATTCCTAAAGATAGCCATCGGTCCCGGATCAAGTCCGGGACGACACGAGTTTCGCTACCTTCGCCGGTTTGCTTTTGGCCAAAAGGCGCTAAGAACGGGCCATGACCGAAGAGACCGCCTCCGAAGCCCCCGCCGCCCCGGCCGTACCCTCGCGCAAGGTCTCGATGATCGGCCTCGGCACCATGGGCGGCGCGATCGCGCGCCACATCGCGCAGGCCGGGCACGAACTGACGATCTACAACCGCACGCCCGAACGCGCACGCAAGTGGCGCGACGCCAACCCCGGCCTCGCCCACCGCATCGCCGCCAACCCGGCCCACGCGGCGCAGGACGCTGACGTGGTCATCACCTGCGTCGGCAACGACGACGACCTTGCCGACGTCGTGCTCGGCCCCAACGGGGTGTTCCGCATGCTCAAGCGCGGCGGCACTTTCATCGACCACACCACCGTCTCGGCGCGCATCGCCCGCCAGATCTCGGTCGAGGCGCGCGACCTCAAGATCCACTGCGTCGACGCGCCGATGACCGGATCGCAGATCGGCGCGGAGAACGGCACCCTCACCCTGATGTGCGGCGGGCGCGACGATGCGCTCGAAGCCGCACGGCCGATCATGGAGAGCTACTCCAGCCGCATCGTCCACGTCGGCAAGGCGGGTTCGGGCCAGATCGCCAAGATGGCCAACCAGATCTGCATCGCCGGCAACGTCGCGGCTTTGGCGGAGGCGGTGCGCTTCGCGCAGGCCTCGCACCTCGACATGGACAAAGTCTACGAGGCGATTTCGGGCGGCGCCGCGCAGTCGTGGCAGATGGACAACCGCTGGAAGACCATGGACGCGGGCGAATTCGACTTCGGCCTTGCGATCGACTGGATGCGCAAGGATTTGGGCCTCAGCCTCGAGGAAGGCCGGGGCCTGGGCGTCTCGCTGCCGGTGGCGGCGCTGGTCGATCAGTTCTTCTCCGACGTGCAGGCCACGGGCGGCGGGCGGCTCGACACGAGCGCCATCATCAAGCGTCTCCCCCAGAAGGGTAAATCGTGAAGTCATGGATTGCGGCAGCGGCCACGCTGCTTTCGGGTACGGTGCTGGCAACTCCCGCCGTCGCCGACGTGCTGGTGGACAACGTCGAGGGCGTCACCCCTGACGGCAAGGGCGGCGTGGAGCGCTTCGAGGGCTTCCTGATCAACCCCCAGGGCAAGATCGCCCAAGTCTTCCACAAGGGCGACAAGCGACCCAAGAAGGTGGACTACAAGGTCGACGGCAAGGGCCGCATCCTCGTGCCCGGCATGATCGATGCGCATGGCCACGTCATGGCGACCGGCTTCGCGAAGATGACGCTGGACCTGTCGATGGCGAAGTCGCTCGACGAGGCCCTTTCGCGCATCGCCGCATGGACCGCCGCGCATCCCGAGGCGCCGTGGATCCTCGGCGGCGGCTGGAACCAGGCGAGCTGGGGGCTGGACCGCATGCCCACCGCCGCCGAACTCGACACCGTGACCGGCGGCAAGCCCGCCTGGCTCACCCGCATCGACGGGCACGCGGGCTGGGCCAACTCCGCCGCGCTGGCCGCTGCGGGCGTGACCGCCAGCACCGCCGATCCGGCAGGCGGCGAAGTGCTGCGCGTCGCGGGGTCGAAGGCCCCGGCGGGCGTGCTGGTCGACGCCGCCACCGCGCTCGTCGAGAAGAAGCGCCCCAAGCCTCGCCCCGAGGATGCCGACACCGCTTTCGGCGAAGCGCAGCTGCAGTTCCTTGCCGCGGGCGTCACCACCGTGGCGGACATGGGCACCTCGATCGAGGACTGGCAGACCTTCCGCCGCGCCTCCGACAAGCACCAGCTGCGCATGCGCGTGGTCGCCTATGCGGGCGGGATCGAAGCGATGACGCTGATCGGCGGCCCCGGCCCGACACCGTGGATCGACGACGACCGGCTCAAGATGAACGGCGTGAAGCTCTACCTCGATGGCGCGCTGGGTTCGCGCGGGGCGTGGCTCAAGGCGCCTTATGCCGACGATGCCGCCACCAAGGGCCTGCCGCAGATGAGCCAGACCCAGCTCGGCAACCTGATGAGCCGCGCGGCGATGGACGGCTTCCAGGTCGCGGTCCACGCCATCGGCGATGAGGCCAACGCCACCGTGCTCGATTCGATCGAGGAACTGTCGCAGACCTACAAGGGTGATCGCCGCTGGCGCATCGAGCATGCCCAGATCGTCGACCCCGCCGACATCCCGCGCTTCGGCCGCAACGGCGTGATCGCCAGCATGCAGCCGCAGCACGAAGCCTCCGACCGCGTCATGGCCGAGGCGCGCCTCGGTCCGCAGCGGCTGGCGGGCGCCTATGCATGGAAGTCGATCGCGGCGGCGGGTGCGAAGCTGGCCTTCGGCTCCGACACCCCGGTCGAGCCCGCGCATCCCTTCGAGGGCCTCGCGGTGGCGATCAGCCGCACCGGCGCCGACGGCCAGCCCATGGGCGGCTGGCAGCCGCAGGAGATCCTGACCCGCGAGGCGGCGCTGGGCGCCTACACCACCGGCGCGGCGTACTCGCTGTTCGCCGAGGACCGCCTCGGCCGCATTGCGCCGGGCATGCGCGCGGACTTCCTGTTCGTGGACGAAGACCCGATGACCGCCGCCCCGCAGGCTTTGCGCGGCACGCATGTGCTGGAAACGTGGATCGGCGGGCGGCTGGCATGGTCGGCCGCGCAGGACGGCGGCAAGGCGGGGGTGCGGCGGTAACCTTCAGAGCGCTACAGACAGCGGACTGCGCTCAAATAATAATTCTGACTTTTTAATATAGATCATCGTATCGATCTCCCGATACAGCGAACGTTGCCTCGAACGGCGAAAGCGTAAGATCTGTTTTACAAGTTGCGCAATGGACAGTCTCGCCTCCGTTATGCTTGGCCTTGACGTGTAAAATAGATTTTTTCCCATTCTCGAAGCACGTTGTACAAATTCGATGAAAGGGTTCCGTGGATCGGAAATCGGCTTTCAAGTCGTATGTGAAGGCACCGAGAGGCGATTGAGTTAATTGATAGCGCAAGCGCTCATCGTCCCATCGCGCCCGAACCGCAAGCTGTGCTCGCAACCCTTCAATTTCGCTGCGCAGTTCTGACATTTTTTCACGATCGGCCAACGTGGCCTGCTGTGCATCAAGCAACTGCCGCAGTATATCCACTATAGCGAGCTTGATATCCGTTTCGGAATTGAGAGCCGCTACACCCCGTGTCATGTCTATCGCGGCTTTAATTCCGTCATATGCGGCTTTAGCTTCTGCAATTCCAACCATCATTCCCTCGTGGAAAACCCGTAGCCATAATTAGACGGTGATCGAGGCAGGTCGCCATAGCCCCAACTTATTTTCCACATTCTCACAGCACCGATTAAATTCGATCATCCTCGCGAAAGCGGTCCATCAGGTGCATCCGTTCGTGAAGGATGGTGACGATGCCCACCGTAGCGTCACCAAGCAGCCTCCAGTAGACGTAGTGGTGCTCATGACGGCAGTAATAGCCGTCCACGCCGAATTCGACCGGAATGGCGCGCCATGGCTGGTCGCACCGCGCGATCCGCTCGAAGCAGGCGAACAGGCCGCGAATGTAGGCTTCCGCCTGCGCCTCGCCCCATGTGTCGCGTGTATATACGAAGATTTCGTCGAGCCGCCGGCCAGCGATCGCGGAGACCGTGAAGCCGGCCATTTCAGCCGCCATCTCAACTGGGGCGATTGCGTGCGATCACCGCTTCCGCATCCAGCGAAGAATAACTCGATTCGGGCGCGGCGAACGCCCGGTGCAGTTCGGCTTCGAGCCGCTGGAACTGCTCCGCTTCGAGCCGCGCCTTGTCGCGTCGGATCAGGTCGCGGACATATTCGCTGACGTTTTCGTAGGAGCCATGCTCGCCCACGTTGGCGGCCACGAAGTCGCCCAGCGCGCCGCCGATCCGGACATTGAGGGTCATGGGCTTGTTCATCACACGCACCTTTCGCCCCAATATAGTGGAATATCGAGGACGCTGGCAAGCGAGCCCGGCGTCACTCCGCCGCCCATTACTCCGCCGCAGCGT
Organism: Sphingomonas sp. LH128; assembly: GCF_000293195.2. Lineage (NCBI taxonomy): Bacteria > Pseudomonadati > Pseudomonadota > Alphaproteobacteria > Sphingomonadales > Sphingomonadaceae > Sphingomonas > Sphingomonas sp. LH128. The sequence goes on along the minus strand of NZ_ALVC01000110.1, from coordinate 1,737 downwards.
GTCCGGCAGCCTTGGCGGCTTCCTCGACGGCTTTTTCCTCGCGCGCGCGGTCCTTGGCGTCGCGGCGTTCGGTGAACCACATCAACACCAGCGTGCCCTCGAACAGCAGCAGCAGCGGCACCGCCAGCAGCAGCTGCGAGACGACGTCGGGCGGGGTCGCCACGGCGGCGACGATGAAGATACCGACGATCGCATAGCGCCGCGCGCCCACGCACTGTGCGCGCGTCACCATGCCCGCCCGGTTGAGCAGCATCAGCAGCACCGGCAGCAGGAAGCTGATCCCGAACGCCAGGATGAACTGCATCACCAGCGCGAGGTAATCCCCCGTGCCCGGCAGCGCCTCCAGCTTGAGCCCGCCCTTCTGTCCCTCGAACGTGAGGAAGAAGTGGAACGCCGTGGGCATCACCACGTAGTAGGCCAGCGCCGCGCCCATCGTGAACAATACCGGCGTCGCGATCAAGAAGGGCAGGAACGCCTTCTTTTCCTTGGCGTAGAGGCCGGGCGCCACGAACTGCCAGATCTGGTTGGCGATCACCGGGAAGCTGACGAAGAACGCCGCGAACATCGCGATCTTCACCTCGACGAAGAACGCCTCGTAGAGCTTGGTGTAGATCAGCTTGCCCTGTCCGGGCGGGAACGCCTCGGTCAGCGGGCGGACGAGGAAAGCGAAGATGTCGCCCGCGAAGTAGAAGCACACCGCGAAGGCCAGCGCGAAAGCCATGAAGGCGCGCAGCAGGCGGCCCCGAAGCTCGATCAGGTGATCGAGCAGCGGCGCCTGGGTGTCGTCGATATCGGAAATGCGGAAGGGCTGCATGGTTTCTGCCTCAAGCCACGGATCAGGGCGGCGGGGGAGGCAGGTGCAGCTCGGCCTGCCGGTTTTCGGTCTTCACCTCTGCGGATTTCTCGGGCGCGTCATCGGCAACGGGCGATACCGCAGGTTCAGGCTGCGAAAGGGCAGGTTCCGAAACGGCGGGCGCCTGCATGTCGTCGGCAGTAGGATTCATCGAGGGGAGCTGCGGGCTCGCCTTCATGATGGCCTCGTTCTGCTCGCGCCACTTGCGCTCCATTTCCTCCAGTTCGGCCTCGCGCACCATGGCGTCGATGCCGGACCGGAAATGGTTCGACATCTTGCGCATCTTGCCGATCCAGCGGCCAGCCGTGCGCAGCGCCATCGGCATGTCCTTGGGACCGATGACGACGACCGCCACGATGACGATCATCAACAGTTCGGATGCACCGACGTCGAACATCCCCGATCAGCCCCGAGCGCTCAGGCCTGTTCGTTCTTCACTTCGGTCGCGGTCGGCGCCGGATCGGCCTTCTGCGACGAGATCTGGGCGGCGGGAGCCGAGGCTTCCTGGGCCTTTTTGGCCTCTTCCTCGTTCATGCCGTCCTTGAAGCTCTTGATGCCCTTGCCGAAGTCACCCATGATTTCCGAAACGCGGCCGCGTCCGAACAGCACGAGCACGATCACGAGAACGATCAGCCAGTGCCAGATCGAGAAGCTACCCATAACCTCAACTCCAAAAGCGCGGTCGATTCCGACCGGTCATAGGGGGCATGTAGGCGCTTTGATGCCAAGTTGCCAGCCCGTCATGGTTATGTCCTTCACCGGTCGCACGTCAGTCATCTTCGGAATCCGCGTTGTCCGGTATGCGAGGATTCTTGCTGCCCAGCGCCGTCTCGATCATGTCCTCGTCAACCGGGTCGAGCAGGCCCGCCGCGCGCAATTCGTCG
>NZ_ALVC01000109.1:0-9228 GCF_000293195.2 Sphingomonas sp. LH128 | reverse complement strand
GATCGCCTCGATCTCGGCGCGGCTGACGGGTTCGTGGTAGGCGACGATCGCCAGCACCTCGGTGGCGGCGCGGCTGAGGCGGCGCACGTCCTCCTTCTCGCGGCGGAGCAGGTGCGCGAGATCGGGCGCGGTCTCGAAATGCCAGCGCCCGCCGCGCTCGACGAGGTGGATGCCGCGTCGCTCATAATGGCGCTGCAGATCGGCGAGCGCAGGGCGGACCTCGCCGCCCTTCTCGCCGAAACCGAGGTGAAGCGCGACCTGATCCGCGGTAAGCGGTTCGGTGGAGGCGAAGAGGGTCGCCTCCACGGCACGCAACACGTCGTCGGGCGCGCTTTGGACGTCTTGTGTCACGTTTGAGTGCCTTTGAGTGCCCTTAGGCGCAGGGGGCCATACGTCTCGTCCTGCGCCAGTTCGGCCTTGCCGGTACGGGCCAGTTCGAGCGCCGCGACGAAGCTCGAGGCCAGCGCGGAACGGCGCAATTGCGGGCTTTCCCAGCTGCCATGCGCTGCCGGAAGGAAGTCGCGCAGTTCCATCCAGTCGATCGCCACGCCGAGCATCGAGGCGACCCGGGCGATCGCGGTGTCGAGCGTCATCACCATCCGCTCGCGCACCATGTGCACTACCGGCTGCGAACGGATTTTCACGTCACCATAAGCTCTTACGAGGTCGAACCACTCGACCTGCCAGCGCGACTTGCGATCGACGCGCAGGCCCTCGGGAGCACCCCGTTCGAACACATCGCGCCCCAGCCGGTCGCGCCCCATCAGCCGCGCCGCAGCCTCGCGCATCGCACCCAGGCGCTGCAGGCGCATCTGCAGGCGCAGGGCCATTTCCTCGGGGCTCGGGTCCTCCTGCTCGTCGCGCGGCAGCAGCAGCGCGGACTTCAGATAAGCCAGCCACGCCGCCATCACGAGGTAATCCGCCGCCAGTTCCAGCCGCAGCGCCTCGGCCTCCTCGATGTACGTCAGGTAGGCATCGACCAGTTCGAGGATCGAGATGCGCAGCAGATCTACCTTCTGCCGCCGCGCGAGGTCGAGCAGCAGGTCGAGCGGCCCTTCCCAGCCGTCGATCTCGAGGTACAGCTTGTCGGCCTGAGCGCCCTGGCGGTCCTCGCCGTCCCAGTCGTCGAAGAGGCCGGGAGTGCTGGCCACGTCAGGCCGCCCGCAGCGCCAGCAGGGCGTCGCGCTTCGCCAGCAGTTCGGCGTGATCGGCCGCTGTCGCGGGGCCGGTTCCGGCCAGCGCATGGTCGAGACGGGCGGCGGTTTCCTCGGCCATGACCGGCAGGGCTTTGGCGATGCCGACCATGTCGTCCATCTTCGCCCAGCAGTTGAGCGCGATGTCGCAGCCGGCCGCGATCGCCTGCGCCGCCAGTTCCGGCACGCTGCCCGAGAGCGCCTGCATGTCGAGGTCGTCGGTCAGCAGCAGACCCGAAAAACCGATGGTCTTGCGGATGATCTCACCAATCACGAAAGGCGAGAGGGTGCCAGGGTTCTCGGCATCCCACGCGGTATAGCGCACGTGCGCGGTCATGCCGATCGGCGTCTTGGACAGCGCGCGGAACGGGGCGAGATCGCGTTCCAGTTCCTCGGCCGAGGCAGTGACGGTGGGCAGTTCCTTGTGACTGTCCGCCATCGCGCGGCCGTGGCCGGGGATGTGCTTGATGCAGCCCGCGACGCCCGAGCGTGCGAAACCGTCGAGAATCGCGCGGCCCAGCGCCGCTACCCGCATCGGCTCTGCACCCAGCGCGCGGTCGCCGATGACGTCGTGGGCTCCGGGCTGACGCACGTCGAGCGAGGGGTGGCAGTCGACGCTGACGCCGACTTCGGCAAGGTCAAGGCCGAGCGCCTGCGCATTGACGCGCGCCGCCTCAATGGCGCTGGCGGGGGCGAGATCGTAGAGCCGGTCGAAGGCTTCGCCGGGCGGGTAGGCGCTCCAGGTCGGTGGCTTCATTCGCGCGACGCGGCCGCCTTCCTGGTCGATGCAGACGAACAGGTGCTCGCGCCCGTGGATGGAGCGCAGTTCGTCGGTCAGGGCGCGGACTTGCGCGCGGCTTTCGACGTTGCGGCCGAACAGGATGTAGCCCGCCGGATCGGCGTCGCGGAAGAAGGCGCGTTCGTCGTCGCCGAGGGTCAGGCCGGAGAGGCCGAAGATTGCCGGAACCATGCGTGTTTTGGTCGCAGAATGGCGGCGGTTTCGCAAGAATGGGGGACGATGCGGGTGTGGATGGTGTGATGCCCACCCCGTTCGGCTAGGCGGTAAACCGCCAAGCCTGCCGGCCCTCCCGCCTGCGGGAGGGCGATCCTGTGTTGCTCCCCTCCCGCTTGCGGGAGGGGCCGGGGGTGGGCATACCTCCACCCATGACCCGCACATTCGGCCCTCCCCCCTCCGCCGCCGAGTTCGAGCGCCTCGCCCACGCCGCCTTCGCGCGGATTCCTGCGCCCTTCGCGCAGCACCTCGACGGGATCACCGTCCACATCGAGGAATTCGCGGACGAGGAAACGCTGGGCGCCATGGGCATCGAGGATGCCTGGGAACTGACCGGACTCTATCACGGCCGGTCGATGGACACCGATTCGGTGTGGATCTCGGGCGAATTCCCGCCGCGCATCACGCTCTATCGCCAACCCCTTCTCGCCGAATGGTGCGAGACCGAGGTGGATCTGGAAGACCTCGTCGCGCATGTGGTGATCCACGAGGTAGGCCACCATTTCGGCCTGTCCGACGACGCCATGCATGCGCTGGAGGATCAGGTGCGCTGACAATTCGCACAGGCCGTCGGCGAAATTGTCCCTTGGCCCGTCATATTGCAGTGCGATAGAGCCGGGTCATGACTTCCCCCCGTCTACGCGCTCTGCCGCTCCTCGCTCTCGCTTTCACCGCTGCCTGCGCTGCACCGCAGGCAACCCGCCCGGGAGCGCCCGTCACGGCGGCCACCCCGGTGGAAGTGGGCATCATCGCCATCAACGACTTCCACGGCGCGCTGGAGCCGCCCAAGGCGTCGGTCGAGGCCCCCGGCCCTGATGGCAAGACGGTCAACGTGCCCGCAGGCGGCGGCGCGTGGCTGGCATCGGCGGTCGATTCGCTCAAGGCCGAACACCCGAACAACGTCGTCGTCGCGGCGGGCGACCTCACCAGCGCCTCGCAGCTGGCCTCCTCGCTCCACCTCGACGAGCCGGCGGTCGGCGTGATGAACCGCATCGGGCTGGAGTTCAACGCGGTCGGCAACCACGAGTTCGACCGCGGCTGGATGGAACTCCAGCGCCTCCAGAACGGCGGCTGCGAGAAGAACACGCGCCTGCAGCCCTGCCAGCTCGAGCAGTTCAAGGGCGCCAGCTACAAGTATCTCTCCGCCGCGACCTACAGGGACGACGGCACGACGCTGTTCCCCGCCACCGGCCTGAAGACCTTCGGTGAGGGCGCGAGCAAAGTGACCATCGGCTTCGTCGGCCTGTCGCTCAAGTCGATCCCCACGCTCGTCCAGCCCGACATGGTCAAGGGACTGACCTTCGGTGACGAGGCCGAGGCGATCAACAAGGCGATTCCCGTGCTCAAGGCCGAGGGCGCCGACGCCGTCGTCGTGCTGATCCACCAGGGCGGCAAGACCACTGCCAAGGACCCCAATTCGTGCGAGGGCTTCGCGGGCGACATCCAGCCGATCCTCGACAAGCTGAACCCCGGCGTCGATCTCGTCGTCTCGGGGCACACGCACTGGCAGTACGTGTGCCAGTACGGCCAGTCGGGCGACGGCTCCCCCATCCTGCTGACCAGCGCGGGCGTCTACGGCAAGCTGGTGACCGACATCACCCTCACCATCGACCCCGCCAGCCACAAGGTCATCGCCAAGAAGGCCCGCAACGTGATCGTCCAGTCGCCGGGCTACACCAGCGGCCGGGGCGACGTGCCGAATACCACCGCCTACCCGCAGTTCCAGCCGCGCGCGGACGTGGCCGATTATGTAGCGGGCTACGTGAAGGATGCAGCCGGGCTGATCCAGCGCCCGGTCGGCAAGATGTCAGGCCCGGCGGCGAAGGGTAGCAGCGAGAGCGCCAGCGGCGGCGACCTTGGCAACGTGGTTGCCGATTCGCAGCTCGCGGGCACCCAGGCTGCGGGCGCGCAGATCGCCTTCACCAACCCCTTCGGCATCCGCGCCCCGATCGACCCGGCGCCGGACGGCACCGTCACTTTCGGGCAAGTCTACGCGACGCAGCCCTTCAACAACGAGCTGGTGACGATGACGCTGACCGGCGCGCAGGTCCGCGCGGTGATCGAGGACGGGCTCGACGACGCGGGCGACAAGCAGGCGCTGGCGCCCTCGGCCGGGCTGAAGTTCTCGTACGACATGCGCCGTCCCTCGGGCAGCCGCGTGGTGTCGCTGACGCTGAACGGCAAGCCGCTCGCCCCTGCCGCGAAGTACCGCGTCACCGTGGTCAACTTCCTCGCCGAAGGCGGCGACGGCTTCGCGACCTTCAAGCAGGGCACCGAGATCACGCGCGGCATGATCGACAACGAGGCGTTCCAGCAGTGGCTCGCCGCCGTGCCGGTGCGTCAGGTGCCCAAGGAAGAGCGCACCGTTCGCCTCGACAAGTAATGCAAGCCCGGTCCCTGCGGCCTTCGCGGGGACCGGAATCTATCAAGCATCGACTTCGGCGTAGTGGCTGGGCGGCTGGATCACTTCCATGCGCTCCGACAAAAGCGGCCGAAACGAGGGCCGCGACTTCATCACCAGATACCAGCCGCGCGCCTGCTCGTGGCTCGACCAGTCGAGGCCGCCGAGATAGTCCGCCACCGACAGCTGCGCCGCCGCGGCGAGGTCCGCCAGCGTCATCGTCGCACCGGCAAGCCAGGGCCGGTTGTCGATCAGGTAGTCGATGTAGTCGAGGTAGTCGTGCGCCAGCTTCATCGATTCGCGCAGCGCCTTGGCATCGGGCGCCTGGCGGAACACGAGGCGTTTCTTCATCCGCTCCAGCAGCAGCGGGCCGGAAACGTCGTTGTAGAAGTTCTCGTCGAACATCGCGATCAGGCGGCGGATCTCGGCCCGCTGCTGGGCGGTCCCGCTGATCAGCGGATAGCGATCCACCGTCTCCTCGAAGTATTCGCAGATCGCGCGACTGTCCGACAGCACGAGGCCCTTGTCGGTTTCACGGATCACCGGCGTGCGTCCGGCCGGGTTCATCGCGAAGAGGCGATCCTCGCCTTCCCACGGTCGCGCGGTCTGGAGTTCGTACGCGATGCCCTTTTCTGCCATGAGCAGCCGGACCTTGCGACTGAAGGGGCAGAGCGGGAACTGATAGATGTGCCACATGGCGATCCGGAATGCCGAAAGGGCACGGCCCCGTCCATTTCACGGAGGCGGGAATCAGGTGGATAAGTCCGCGCTCCATCCGTTGCGCGATATCTCGCGCCCCTGCGCCTCCGCTCGTTGACCCCTGCCCTGCGCGCCGACACTCTCTCCGCAAACGGGAAAGGGAGAGGAAACCGTGCTGCTCAAGTCAATCCGCCTGGGGTCGAACGACCTTGCCAGGACCCGCGCGTTCTATGACGCGACCTTCGGTGCGCTGGGCCTCGCACCCTGCTCGACGCCGGACCAGTACCCGATCGTGATGTGGGACCTTGGCGGCGTGCGCTTCCTGCTCGGCCCGGCGCGCGACGGCGAGGCGTGCACGCACGGCAATGGCGGCACGATCCTGTTCGACGCGCCGGATCAGGATGCGGTCAGGACTTGGCACGCGGCGGGCCTGGCCAACGGCGGCACCGACGAAGGCGCCCCCGAGGCCAAGCCGCAGGCGCGCGGCGCCTTCGGGGCCTACCTGCGCGACCCCGACGGCAACAAGCTCGGCGTCTATTCCGGGCTGAGCATGGGCTGAAGTGTGATCGCCTGCGACTATGCCGCCGTCATCCCCGCGAAGGCGAGAACCCATCTCCCGATGCTTCATGTTGCACGGGCATCAGTTGGGTCCCCGCCTTCGCGGGGATGACGAAAATTGGAAGCATGTCGAAGAGGGTGATCACGCCGCCCGCTCCACCACGACCATCGTGAAGGTCGAGGTTGCCGAGTGGCGGCGTTCGCCGTTCATCAGGTTCTCGGCCCAGAGTTCGACGCGGATGAGCACCGAATCGGGGCCTGCCATGACGACCTCGGAGATCAGCTCGATCATCTCGCCCTCGCGGATGGGGGATTTGAAGTCGATGCGGTCGGACGTACCCATGATCATCGGGCGGCGCATGTGGCGGCTCGACGCGATGAAGGCGGCGCGTCCCATCATCTTGAGCGCGTCTCCTCCGAACAGCGAGCCGTAGTGGTTGGTCTGCGCCGGGAACACCATGTCGACCATGTGCAGCCGCCCGGTCTCGACCGAAGGCGCGGGCTCGGGCAGCGGCGGGAACGGGAGCTTCGTATCCGGTCCCTTGGGCGCGACGAGGACGAAAAGGCCGCGCGTGCAAAGGCGGCGCTCGCCGGTGAGCGGGTTTTCGGCGACCAGTTCCACTTCGACATCGACCGATCGGGTGCCGACGCGGGTGATCAGGCCGGTCGCCTCGATCAGGTCACCGATGCGGCCGGGGTTCTCGAAGTCGATGCGCTCGGTCCGCGCGGTGACGAAAGGCGCGCGGGCATGGCGGGCGGCGACGAGGAAGGCGATCTTGTCCATGTGCGCCAGCGCGACGCCGCCGAACAGGGTGCCATGGTGGTTGGTGTCGCCGGGAAACACGGCGTCGATAAGCTGCACCGCGTGCGCGGCGGGAGTGGTCTTCAGGGTCATGTCATACTCGTCGATTCGGGTCACGGTCGCCGGACGCCCTCCCGAATACGAATGGGATACGCGGCCGTCGGCCTGGTCGGGAATCGTCTCCACGGGATGGACGACCGGCTCGGCATGGAGGGGGCGATGCTGCGCCCTTGGCCGGTCTGTCAGCTGCGGGCGCGGCGAGGCGCCCGGCAGAAGGCGGCGCACCTCGCAGCCGGGCAGGCTCCGGTCAAGCGAAAGGGCGGCGATTATCTTGCAGCTTGTGCCACTGGTGTTGCCTTGTCCGCACCTCGGGCATAAGCCGCGCCTTCTTCAATCCCGTGCAAGGACCTGCGCACCGTGACGCTTCATACCTGGTGGCTTTTCGTCGCCGCCGTCTTCGTGGTTTCCGGTACGCCGGGGCCGAACATGCTCCACGTCCTGTCGCGCAGCGTCGAGATGGGCGCGCGGCGCAGCACGATCGCGATGGCGGGGTGCCTCTGCGCGATCTTCCTGCTGATGGGTTCCTCCGCCGCCGGACTGACGACGCTGCTGCTGGCGCTCCCGGGTTCGTTCGAAGTGCTGCGCTATGCCGGTGTGGCCTATCTGGTGTACCTTGGGGTGAAGTCCTGGCGCTCGCCCGTGGCACCGCTCGACCCCACCGAGGGCGAACTGCCGCCCGCTCCTTCGAGCCTCGCGGTGTTCCGGGGCGGCTTCACGATCGCCATCAGCAATCCCAAGGCGATCCTCTTTGCGGCAGCCTTCTTCCCGCAGTTCATCGACCCCGCGCTGCCCAAAGTGCCGCAGTTCGCAATCCTGCTCAGCACGTTCGCCGTCATCGAAACCGGGTGGTACTGCGCCTATGCGCTGGGCGGCCGTTCGCTGGCGGGCTACCTCACGCGCCCCGCGATCAAGCAGGCGTTCAACCGGGTGACCGGCGTGTTCTTCATCGGCTTTGGGCTGGCGCTGCTGAAAGCGCGGCCGCACTGACGCTCACTTGATCTCGCGGGTGACCTTGCCTGCGGGATCGAGCAGCCTCACCCCCGGCGTCCCGTCTGCACCCACGCCCAGTGTCAGGCGCGGGCGGCCTTCGGCATCGCTCAGCACCAGCGATGCCTCTCCCTTGGCATCGCGGCCGAGCCAGATGCGCCGGGCCGATTCGAAGCCCGCCTCGGCGAGCAGCCGGTCCCGCTCCGGCCCCGGCGCCATGTCGCGCAGGCGGCGCCCCGTCGCCACGTCCATCAGCCTGTCCGGGCGATCGGTGACGATGACGCCGACACGGCGCGCCTTGCCGTCCTCGGTGCTCACCATCTGCAGCGTCTGGTCCTGGTGGTAGCGATCGAAGGTCAGGCTGCCGCCGTTGGTCGGCACGCCGTTCTTCATCCCGCCGTCGAAAACGAGGCCGCCATTCTCGTCGCCCTGATCGTTGAAGAAGATCATCCCCGCTTCCTGCCGGTTCGGGTGCGGATGCTCGACCCCGCCAAGGATCAGGCCGGGAATGCGGGCCTTGCCGGAGATCGTCATGCGCAAGGTGCCGTCTGGCTCGCGCACGTTGATGCGCTGGACGTCGATGGTGTCGAATTTGGCGGCAGGCGCCGAAACGGCGGTGAGGCCGAGCCACGCCGTCGCCAGCGTCATCACCGCGGCATAGGCGCCGACGGCTTTCGAAGCGTCAATTCGCAAGGGTCGTCTCCCGAAAAGGTGCGGGCACCCGGCCCGCCGGTTCCGAGAGAGAATCATGCCGCGCCCAGCAAGGCAACCCTCGCGGCTCAGCCCCCGCGCGAGAGCAGGAATACCGCGTGCTCGGCGCGGAAGTTCGCCGCCGCCGCGCTGCATTGGGTATCGCCCGAAAGGAACCAGCGCCCCTCCACCGTGATCCCGCGTTCCTGCAGCAGCGCGCGGAAATCGTTCACCGTCAGGTGATGGATGTTGGGCGTCTCGTACCAGGCGATCGGCAGCAGGCGCGTCACCGGCATGCGGCCGTTCCACAGCAGCGAGGTGCGGACCCGCCAGTGCGCGAAGTTCGGGAAGCTGACGAAGGCCTTGCGGCCGATGCGCAGCAATTCCTCCAGCACCATGTCGGGCCGCATCGTCGTCTGCAGCGTCTGCGACAGGATCGCGTAGTCCACCGACTTGTCGGGATAGAACGCAAGGTCCTTGTCCGCATCGCCCTGGATCACCGAGAGGCCCTTGGCCACGCAGGCGCCCACGTTCAGCGCGTCGATCTCCATACCGCGCGTGGCGCAGCCTGAACCGTCGCGCAGGGCCTGCATCAAGGTGCCGTCGCCGCAGCCGACGTCGAGCACGCTGGAATCCAGCGCGACGTTCTCGGCGATGATCGCAAGGTCCGGGCGCAGGCCGGTCTTCATCGCGGGGGTCATGACGCCACCTGCAACTGCGCGGCGAAGGCGGCCGAGAGACGCTCCATCAGCCGCTCCGGCCGCATCAGCGGATTGAAGCCGAGCGCGGCGTAGACACCGTGCGCGTCGGCGGGGGGGGGGGGGGA
>NZ_ALVC01000108.1:0-11178 GCF_000293195.2 Sphingomonas sp. LH128 | reverse complement strand
GCCTGATGCGCGACCGCATGACCGAGGCCGCGCTGCCGCTCAACGTCTTCGCCAAGAGCGCCCACGGCAGCGCCGCGCGGGTGCCGGGCACGGCGATCTTCATGGCCTCCAGCAACATGGGCGTGCCTTCGGCGCTGCTCCACAACATCAAGCACAACAAGGTGCTGCACGAGCGCGTCGTCGTGCTGACGGTGGAAGTGCAGGACGGCCCCTATGTGGAGCCGGAGGACCGCTTCACCGTCGTCGATCTGGGGCAGGGGTTCTATCGCCTGACGCTGCGCTACGGCTTCATGGAGGAGACCGACATTCCCGCCGCGCTGGCGCATGCGCCGATGTGCGGCGGCCCGTTCGAGATGATGAAGACCAGCTTCTTCCTCTCGCGCCAGACGCTGGTACCCTCGGAGAAGCCCGGCATGGCGATCTGGCGCGAAAAGCTGTTCGCGTGGATGATGCGCAATGCGGCGAGCGCGATGGAGTTCTTCCGCCTGCCGACGAACCGCGTGGTGGAACTGGGCAGCCAGCTGGAAATTTGATGCATCGACTTCGGCGCCCAACCGGATCGATTGTGGCGCCGATCTGTCCTTGTCCTGTCTTGGCAACGTGTTAGCCTGAAATCTCCGGATATGGAGATCGGGCATGGTGGCGGTTGCTCTGGCAGTTCTGATGGCGGTGGCGGCGCCTCCTGCGGTCCCTCCGCCGCCGGCCGTCGCCGATGAATTCCGCCGTTCGAGCGAACGCGGCCTTGCCGCCTGGACTCCCGGGGAGGTGCGCTGTGATGGCGGCGCTCTCGTCTCCGGCGCGCCGCTGCGCCGTCCGCTGAACACCATCGGCTGGCGCGGGCCGAACGCGCAGCAGTCGGTGACGCTGCGTTTCGACATCGACGCCAGTGGCCGACCGGTCTCGATCACGCGCGGGGATGCCCGCTTCGTGCCCAACGACGACATCGCGCCCGCGCTCGCCGCCAGTCGGTTCCCGTCCAAGGCGCACAGCGCCTGCTCGGTGACGTATGCTGTCGCGGTCGCGCCTTTCGCTACCGCCGCGGTGCCCGATCTGGTGTCCTACACGGTGACGCCGCTGAACGGGCGGCTGCCGCTGCCGGGCTGGGAGCGCATCCGCGAAGGTGGCAACTGCGCCGACGCCCCGCGCCCGCAGCCGCTGGTGCGCGCGCTCCCGGATTTCGCGAAGCTGCCCGGCACCCCCGGCATGAAGGAATGGGCGCTGGTGACGTACGACACCGATGCGGGCGGCAAGCCGGTGAACGTGCGGATCGGGACCGGCACCGGCAATAAGGCGCTCGACGCGGCGGCGGTCAAGGCGATGCGCGAATCGCGCTTCACCGGCGGTGCGCGCAAGGGGTGCTCCTATCCTTACTGGCGCCAGCCCGAAGTGCTGGCCGCGCCGCCGATGCCGGAAAAGAGCGCCTTTCCGGCGGGCGACAAGTGCCCGGCCGGACAGGACTGGGCGAGCCAGCCGGTGCTGCGATTCCCGCAGGCCTACAACCGCCGCCGGATCGAGGGCTGGGCGGTCGTCAGCTACGACATCGCGCCGTGGGGCGCGGTGGGGAATGCCAAGGTACTGGCCGCGCAGCCTTCCGACGACTTCGGGCGGCAGGCGCTGCAGGTGATCCAGTCGGCCAAAGCGGCGCCCTCGCAGGAAGGGCGCAGCGGCTGCATCGAACGCATCCGTTTCGCGATCCATCCCGAAGCGGGCGACAGCGACGATGCGCCCGATCCGATCATCCTCGGCGGCTGAGCCCCGTTCCTCCCGGGAACCTCACCTTCCGTCATTGCTTCGCTGCGCTCGCAATGACGAATGGGCGCGTCGTCAGCGGCAGAAATCCGCGCCGTCCGCCTCAAGATGGAAATGGTTCTCGTGCGCGGCGTTGTAACCGGGGCCCAGCGTCGTGCCGAAGCGCTTGCAGGCGCTGTCGTGGACCACGCGCAGGAAGCGGCGTTCGGCGGGCGTGCCGCCGTTCCAGCCGGCCAGCACGGTGATGCGCCGTCCGTCGCCAAGGACGAAGCCCGAGACGTCGATGGCATTGGCACTGGCATGACCCGACCGGCGTGAAGTGCCCGCGACGTTGCGGCACGAATAACTGCCGAACGTCTCTATCTTTACCAGTCGGCTGCCGAGGATCTGCTGCGCCGCGCGGTCCACGCCGTAGCGTGCCCAGCCCGCAAAGGCCGTCGATGTTGCGCAAGTCACGGGGCCGAGCCCGGAAACGGTCACCGTGGCGTCGTCTGTGTTGAGCGCGGCCAGCTTGACCGTCCCCACCGTGGAGCAGGCGCTGCCGTACCAGCGATCCTCGACCGGGGTGAATACGGCCTGCTGTGCGCTGAGAGTCGACAGGCACTGCCGCAGTTCGGGGCGCGGCGGCGAGGGTCGGGGGCGACTCGCCGTGTGATTCGGCCGTCGGTTCGAAGGCGCCGGACGGTCGATGCACCCGCTGAGCATGGCAAGCAGGGGGAGGGTGAACAAAATTCTGCGCATGGGTCCAAGCTCTTGGGGGGAGTGCCTTAACCTGCGCTTATCCGTGCCTTACACGGCGGCAGGGCGCCATATGCATGCGACCGTTTTACACAGTGAACTGACCGCCCTTTGGCCTGCAAGACGATTGACATCCCCGTGGGTGCCACTAGGAGCGGCTCCGGGCCACGCGGTCCCAACGCCGCGCGTGCTCTCTGTAAGGAGAGTCAGAAATGACTGATTTGATTGCCGTTCCTGCGCGTAAACCTGCTCGTCCGCAGTTCTCTTCCGGACCTTGCGCCAAGCCGCCCGGCTATTCGCCCGAAAAGCTCGCCACCGAATCGCTGGGTCGTTCGCACCGTGCGAAGATCGGCAAGACTCGCCTCGCCTACTGCATCGACCTGATGCGCGAAGTGCTGCAGCTGCCCGACACCCACCGCATCGGCATCGTCCCCGGTTCAGACACCGGCGCCTTCGAGATGGCCATGTGGACCATGCTCGGCCAGCGCGCCGTGACCACGGTTGCCTGGGAGAGCTTCGGCGAAGGCTGGGTGACGGACGCTGCCAAGCAGCTCAAGCTCGATCCCACCGTGATCCGCGCCGACTACGGCCAGCTGCCTGACCTCACCCAGATCGATTTCAGCACCGATGTGCTGTTCACCTGGAACGGCACCACCTCGGGCGTCCGCGTTCCCAACGCCGACTTCATCCCCGCCGACCGTGAGGGCCTGACTTTCGCCGACTCGACCTCGGCGGTGTTCGCCTACGACATCGACTGGTCGAAGATCGACGTCGCCACCTTCTCCTGGCAGAAGGTTCTGGGCGGCGAGGGCGGTCACGGCGTCCTCATCCTCGGCCCCCGCGCGGTCGAGCGTCTGGAAACCTACACCCCCGCATGGCCGCTGCCGAAGGTGTTCCGCCTCGTTTCCAAGGGCAAGCTCGCTGAGGGCGTGTTCAAGGGCGAGACGATCAACACCCCCTCGATGCTCGCTGTCGAGGATGCGATCTTCGCGCTGGAATGGTCGAAGTCGCTGGGCGGTCTCAAGGGACTGCAGGCCCGTTCGGACGCCAACGCCGCTGCGCTGGGCAAGATCGTCGCCGAGCGTGACTGGCTCGGCCACCTCGCGGTGGACGAGGCGACCCGTTCGAAGACCTCGGTCTGCCTGACCGTCGAAGGTGCCGACGCCGACTTCATCAAGAAGTTCGCCGCCCTGCTCGAAAAGCAGGACGCCGCCTACGACGTCGCCGGATACCGCGATGCCCCTGCGGGCCTGCGCATCTGGTGCGGCGCCACGGTCGATACTCAGGACATCGAGGATCTCGGTCCCTGGCTCGACTGGGCCTACGCCACCGTCAAGGCCGAACAGGTCGCAGCGTAATAACACCGTCGTCATCCCCGCGAAAGCGGGGACCCAACTGATGCTGTTTCAGGTTGCACCGTCATCAGCTGGGTTCCCGCCTTCGCGGGAATGACGGGGATCTTGCTGCGCGACCGAGTTTCACTCAGCGATTTTTCACTCCGCCATGGCCATGCATTTTCGGCCAGCGTGAAGGAACACATTCCATGACCAAGCCCAAAGTCCTCATTTCCGACAAGATGGACCCCAACGCCGCCCGCATCTTCGAGGAGATGGGCTGCCACGTCGACGTCATCACCGGCGAGAACCCGGAACAGCAGATCGCCCGCATCGGTGAATACGATGGCCTCGCCATCCGTTCGTCGACCAAGGTGACCAAGGAAATGCTGGCCGCCGCCAAGAACCTCAAGGTCATCGGCCGCGCCGGCATCGGCGTCGACAACGTCGATATCCCGGCTGCCTCGGCGCAGGGCGTCGTGGTGATGAACACGCCGTTCGGCAACTCGATCACCACTGCCGAGCACGCCATCGCCCTGATGTTCGCACTCGCCCGCCAGCTGCCCGAGGCGAACGCCCAGACGCAGGCCGGCACCTGGCCGAAGAACGGCTTCATGGGGGTCGAAGTCACCGGCAAGACGCTCGGCCTCATCGGCGCCGGCAACATCGGCTCGATCGTCGCCAGCCGCGCGCTGGGCCTGCGCATGAAGGTCGTCGCCTTCGACCCGTTCCTTACCCCTGAGCGCGCCGTGGAAATGGGCGTCGAGAAGGCGGACCTCGAAACGCTGCTGGCCAAGGCGGACTTCATCACGCTGCACACGCCGCTGACCGACCAGACCCGCAACATCCTCTCGGCCGAGAACCTCGCCAAGACCAAGAAGGGCGTTCGCATCATCAACTGCGCACGCGGCGGTCTGGTGGACGAAGCCGCGCTGAAGGCGGGCCTCGATTCGGGCCACATCGCGGGCGCCGCGCTCGACGTGTTCCAGACCGAGCCGGCCAAGGAATCGCCGCTGTTCGGCACCCCGAACTTCATCTGCACCCCGCATCTGGGCGCATCGACCACCGAAGCACAGGTCAACGTGGCGCTCCAGGTGGCCGAGCAGATGGCCGACTACCTCGTCAACGGCGGTGTCACCAATGCGCTCAACATGCCCTCGCTGAGCGCCGAGGAAGCCCCGAAGCTCAAGCCCTACATGAAGCTGGCCGAAGTGCTGGGTTCGATGGTCGGCCAGCTGACCGTGGACTCGGTTCCGCGCATCTCGATCCACGTCGAGGGCGCCGCTGCCGAACTGAACCAGAAGCCGATCACCGCCGCCGTCCTCGCCGGTTTCCTGCGCGTGCAGTCGGCCACGGTGAACATGGTCAACGCCCCGTTCCTGGCCAAGGAGCGCGGCCTTGAAGTGCGCGAAGTGAAGACCGAGCGCGAGGGCGACTACCACACCCTGATCCGCGTTTCGGTGAAGACCGAAGCGGGCGAGCGTTCGGTGGCCGGCACGCTGTTCAACAACGTCGAGCCGCGCCTCGTCGAGATGTTCGGCATCAAGGTCGAGGCCGAGCTGGACGGCTCGATGCTCTATATCGTCAACGAGGACGCGCCGGGCTTCATCGGCCGCATCGGCACGCTGCTGGGTGAGAACGCGATCAACATCGGCACCTTCAACCTCGGTCGCCGCGCGGCTGGCGGCGAAGCGGTGCTGTTGCTCTCGGTGGACGGCGATCTCTCGGCCGGACTGCTGGAGCAGGCGCGTGCGCTGCCGGGCGTGAAGACCGTCAAGGCGCTGACGTTCTAAGCTGACGCTTTAACAAGCTCCCAACGAAAAGGGGTCGGTGCCTTGCGGCATCGGCCCCTTTCTCGTTCGGGAGGCGTCGTTCGTCTCGCACTTCTCGATATTGTTGACTAAGTCAACATAATCGATCAAGGCTGGCGCTTGAACCAGGCCATCGACGCGATCCGCACCTTCAACCGCTTCTTCACCCGGCACGTCGGCGCCATCGACGCGCGCTTTCTCGACACCGATGCGAACCTGCCGGAAGCGCGCCTCCTGTTCGAGATCGCACGGCTGGGGCCGGTGCTGGCGAATGTCCTGCAGGCCGAACTGGGCCTCGATCGCGGTTACCTCAGCCGGATGATCGCCCGGTTCGAGGAACGGGGCTGGGTCGCGCGCGACCGGCTCGACAGTGATGCGCGCGCCCGCCCGATCCGGCTCACGCAGGCGGGGCAGGCGGCGTTCGAGGAGATCGACGGGCGCCAGCGCGATGCTGTCGCGCACGATCTGGAACGCCTGAGCGCGACCGAGCGCGACGATCTGGTGCAGGCGCTGACGCGGGCGCGGCTGCTGCTGGATCGCCAGGCGCCCGATGCCTTCACGATCCGCGACGCGCGGGTCGGCGAAGTCAGTCAGGTGGCGGCCCGTCAGTCGGTGCTCTACGCCGAAAGCCACAGTTGGGGGCATGGGCTCGAAGTGGTGGAGGCGGAAACCACTGCAGCGTTCCTGCGAAACTCCGATGCGGAGCGAGAGCGCTGCTGGGTCGCGGATCTGGGCGGGGTCATGGCCGGCGCGGTGTTCCTTACCGACGAGGGGGAAGGCACCGCTCGGCTGCGCCTGCTCCACGTCGAGCCTTTCGCGCGGCGGCGGGGCATCGGCGACGCGCTGGTCGCCGGCTGCCTCGATTTCGCGCGGGAGCAGGGCTACCGGCAGGTGGTGCTATGGACGCATACCGTGCTCGAAGCCGCGCGCCGCATCTATGCGCGCAACGGCTTCGAGTGCATCGACACTCAGGTTCACCATACGTTCGGCGAACCGGTTCAGGGCGAGACCTGGCGCGCGCTGCTCTGACGGATCAGCGTGGCGGCGGGCCGCCCATCGGGCCGGGACCGCCGGGACCGCGCATGCGCTCCCCGTCCTTGCCCTTGGGGCGCAGTTCTTCCATCGACAGGTAGCCGTCGTGGTCGGTGTCCGCCGTGTCGAACAGCTTGCCTTCGTAGGCCAGCAGTTCCTCCAGCGAGACGCCTGCGTCGTAATTGGTGTTGGCGCGGGCGATGACGGTGCCGCTGAGGGGCTCGATCAACCGCGCGAGTGCGCGATCTTCGCCGACGTCGGGCATGACTGCCTCGACGATCGGGCCGCTTCGGTCACCGGTCGCGGCATCGTCGCTGGTGGCGGCAGAGCCCATCTTGCTCTGCCACGCGCTGAATTCCGCCATGGAGATCGAGCCGTTGCGGTCGGCGTCGATTGCGGCGAAGCGTTCCTTGATGATGACTGCGCGTCGCGCCTCGACGAGCGCGTGCAATTCGTCGAGTGTTACGGTGCTGTCGCGGTTGGTGTCGGCGTCGCGGAACATGTCGGTGACGATCTTGTCGAAGCGTGCGCGCTTGATCGGCTTAGGCGGCTGAGGGGGACGAGCACCGCCGCCGCCGGGAGGGCCTCCGCCGCCCATGTCGTCTCCCCCCATGCCACCGCCACCCATTCCGGCGCCGCCCATGCCGCCGTCCATGCCTCCCATGCCCTGGGCAAGGGCTGGCGGAGCCAGTGTCATCAGCAGTACGGCCAGAAGCGGGGTAATCGTGCGGGCAGGGCTCATGGTTGCGCCTTCGTTGATTGAAACAGGATGCGTCCCGCCAGACGCCTGGGTTCGACTTAGCGGCTGGACCTTCCGGAGCCGATGGAAAATTCGTCGCCAATCGTCGCAAATTTGTACATTCGACAACCGCGCTTCGGCGGGCTAAGGGCGCGGGCATTATGCAGGAAAACGACCGCGATCTTCTGCCCGAGGGCTTGGGCGACCGTCTGCCGCAGCAGGCATGGGCATCCCAGACGGTGCGCCGCGCCGCGCATGACGTTCTTGCGAGTCACGGCTACGCGCGCGTCGAAACGCCGGTGCTGGAGTTCGAAAAGGCGCTGGCGCACCGCATGGCGGGCGTTCAGGTGCGCCGCATGTTCCGCTTCGTCGATCCGGTCTCGATGCGGATGCTGGCCCTGCGGTCCGACATCACCGCGCAAGTCGCGCGCATCGCCGCGACCGGCCTTGCGCAGGCGCCGCGGCCGCTGCGGCTGTCCTATTCGGGGCAGGTGGTGACGATCAAGGGCGACGGCCTCGATCCGGCGCGTGAGCGCCTGCAGCTGGGCGCGGAACTCGTCGGCGCCGATTCGACCGAAGCGGTGGCCGAGATCGTCGAACTGGCGATCGAGGCGCTGCGCGCGGCGGGCGCGACGGGCGTTTCGGTGGACTTCACCCTCCCCGACCTCGTCGATACGCTGAGCGCAGGGGCACTGCCGCTGCCCTCCATGAACATCGAGGCGGTGCGCCAGATGCTCGACGCCAAGGACGCAGGCGGGCTGGTCGATGCGGGCGGTGAAGCCTATCTGCCTTTGCTCTACGCCGTCGGGCCGTTCGACAGCGCGATCGAGCAACTGGCAGCCTTTGATGTCGGCGGTGTACTCGCCAGCCGCATTGCCGCGCTGCGGGCGATCGCCGCGCGGGTCGGCGGCAAGGCGCGGCTGACGCTCGATCCGTCCGAGCGCCATGGCTTCGAGTATCAGTCCTGGTTCGGTTTCACGATCTACGCCGATGGCGTGCCGGGCAGTCTTGGGCGTGGTGGCACCTATTCGATCCTTGGTCAGACCGGCCGCAATCCGGAATCCGCGACGGGCTTCTCGCTCTATCCCGATCCGCTGATCGAGAGCCTGTCCGCCGCTGCGGGCGAAGAGCGCCGCCTGTTCCTCCCGCTCGGCCATGACCGCGAGGTCGCCAGTCGTCAGCGGGCGATCGGCTGGGTGACCGTGGCCGCGCTCTCAGAAGCGGACGATGCGCTGGCGCTGGGCTGCTCGCACAAGCTGGAAGGCGGCGAGGCGGTCGCGCTTTAGCCGAACACCCGGGCGAGCCAGCGATCGACCACGCCGGTCGCGGCATAGTCCGGATTGCCCAGTTCGCGGTTGATCTGAATGTGCCCCGGCAATCCGCGTCCGGGGAAGCCTTCGCGCTCGACCTTTGTGCCCGCCTTGCGCAGCGCCGCTTCCAGTTCCTGGGCTTGCCGCACGCCGTCGGCGCGCTGGACGTGGAGCAGCAGGAATTGCGGCGCATTGGGCGCGGCCGCCTGCAAGGTGGGCGAAAGCGCGCGCTGGCGCGACGGATCGGTTCCGAAGGCTTGCCGATATGCACCGCCCATCAGCCGCTCGGCGTCCTGCATCTGCGCGGGGACGTCGTAGGCGGCGCCGTCGATCGGGATCACGCCGCGAATGTCGGAGTAGGCCAGTCCGGCCTTGCGCAGATACCGCGGATCGGTGCCGACCAGCGCCACCAGATGCGCGCCTGCGCTGTGCCCCATCAGCACGACCTTGCCGCGCGCGATGCCTAGCGAATCCGCCTGTTTGAGCAGGGCCGCGAGCGCATCGGCAACATCCTGCGCCTGCTGCTCCACGGTCGCGTCCGGGACTAGCCGGTAGTTGACGCTGGCGAAGGCGTAGCCCTCGCCGGTGTAGTGCGCGACCTTGTAGCGGCCGGTGGCGCTGTCCTTGTCGCCGCGCTTCCAGCCACCGCCGTGAACGAAGACGACCAGTGGGGAAGGCTTTTTGCGCGCGGCCCCGTTCTGAGTTCCTGGCCAGAAATCGAGCGTCTGCAGCGCTCCGGTGCCGTAACTCAGCGTTTCCGTTCGCTGCTGCGCGAGGGCGGGCGTAGCTACCGCTAGCAGCAGGGCACCGATCGTGATCATTGGGGTTTTCTTCATGGTCGCATGCTCCCGTGATATGTCTGCAGGGTCGCAGGCCGGAGCGGGCAGGGGCAAGTCGCCAAGTGTAATGAAGAGTAACCCGTTCGTGCCGGTGACCCTTGACTACCGCCCCCCCTTGCCCTTAGGGGCCCGACCGAAAAAGCCGGGGCCTCCTGCCCCACCGTAAATCCGTATCGTCGAGTCCTGTCGAAGGGCGATACCGGATCCACCGTGGCAGGGTGGAGGAGCATATCCATGGCAAATGTTACCGTGATCGGTGCCCAGTGGGGCGATGAGGGCAAGGGCAAGATCGTCGACTGGCTCGCCAGCCGTGCGGACGCAGTGGTGCGTTTTCAGGGCGGCCACAACGCGGGCCACACGCTCGTCGTCGGCGAACAGGTCTACAAGCTGAGCCTGCTGCCTTCGGGCATCGTCACCGGCACGCTTTCGATCATCGGCAATGGCGTCGTGCTCGATCCGTGGCACCTCAAGTCCGAAGTCGAGAAGCTGCGCGGGCAGGGCGTCGAGATCAATCCCGAGAACTTCGCGATCGCGGACAACTGCCCGCTGATCCTGCCGGTCCACCGCGAGTTGGACGGCCTGCGTGAAGCGGCTGCCGGTGCGGGCAAGATCGGCACCACCGGTCGCGGCATCGGCCCGGCGTATGAAGACAAGGTCGGTCGCCGTGCGATCCGCGTCTGCGATCTGGCGCACCTCGATGCGCTGGAGCCGCAGCTCGATCGCCTCTGCGCGCACCACGACGCGCTGCGCGCCGGTTTCGGTCAGCCCCCGATCGACCGCGAGGCGCTGCTCAACGAACTGCGCGAGATCGCGCCTTTCGTGCTGCAGTTCGCCCAGCCGGTGTGGAAGCGCCTTAACAAAGTCCGCAAGGCCGGTGCGCGCATCCTGTTCGAAGGCGCGCAGGGCGTGCTGCTCGACGTCGATCACGGTACGTATCCCTTCGTCACCAGCTCCAACACCGTGTCGGGCACCGCAGCCAGCGGTTCGGGCCTCGGCCCCTCGGCCACCGGCTTCGTGCTGGGCATCGTCAAGGCCTACACCACCCGCGTCGGCTCCGGCCCGTTCCCGACCGAGTTGGAGGACGAGACCGGCCAGCGTCTGGGTGAGCGCGGCCATGAATTCGGCACCGTCACCGGCCGCAAGCGCCGCTGCGGCTGGTTCGACGCGGTGCTGACGCGCCAGTCCTGTGCGATCTCGGGCGTCACCGGCATCGCCCTCACCAAAGTCGACGTGCTGGACGGCATGGACAAGGTGAAGATCTGCACCGGCTACCGCCTGCACGGCAAGGTGCTGGATTACTACCCGAGCCACGCCGCCGATCAGGCCGCGGTCGAGCCGATCTACGAGGAAATGGACGGCTGGCAGGGCACCACCGCCGGTGCCCGTTCGTGGGCGGACCTCCCCGCGCAGGCGATCAAGTACATCCAGCGCGTCCAGGAACTGATCGAGACGCCGGTGGCGCTCGTCTCCACCAGCCCCGAGCGCGAGGACACCATCCTCGTGCGCGATCCTTTCGTGGATTGATGATGATGCGGGGCGTCCTGAGGTTCGCCCCGCTGCTTCTGCTGCTGGGCGCCACCGAGGCGCCCCGGCCTTTGAAACTGCCTGACATCGACATGATCCGCG
>NZ_ALVC01000107.1:0-37932 GCF_000293195.2 Sphingomonas sp. LH128 | reverse complement strand
GCGCTGGAAGGCATGGCTGTGCAGGTTGGGCATTCCGGGCAGCGCGCAAGGGTGGCGCTCGTCTCCAGGCGAGGGTTCCGCACCTGCATCGACAGCGGCGATCCGCCCCTGCTCCAGCGTAACGCGGACATTCCGCGCCCAGCCTTCGGGCAGCAGACAATGCTCGAAAAACAATGACCTGTGCCGCCCATCCGACCTTGCCGACATGAATCTGCTCCTTGCTTCGATTTTTTGTCTATACATTAATTTTGAACGGTGCAATCACAATGGGCGAGGCAAACGAGGACCACGGAATCATGCTGTACGACACCGTCTGGAAAGGCGCCCGGCTCGCCACTATGGCAGGTGAAGGCATGGGCGCGGTGGACCATGGCGTGATCGCGGCAAAGGACGGCATGATCGCTTACGCCGGGCCTGCTGCGGAGGCTCCGGCCCTCCATGCGAAGCGGATCGTCGACTGCAAAGGCCGCTGGATCACCCCGGGCCTGATCGACTGCCACACCCACCTGATCCACGGCGGTGACCGCGCGGCCGAGTTCGAGATGCGCCTGGGCGGCGCCTCCTACGAGGAGATCGCGCGGGCCGGGGGCGGTATCGTCTCCACCATGCGCGCCACCCGGGCCGCGAGCGAGGACGAACTCGTCGCCGCCGCCCTGCCCCGCCTCGATGCGCTGATCGCGGAAGGCGCGACCACGGTGGAGGTCAAGTCCGGCTACGGCCTCGACCGCGACAGCGAGATCCGCATGCTGCGCGCCGCCCGCCGTCTGGGTGAAGAACGCGCGGTGTCCATCGCCACCACTTTCCTCGGCGCGCATGCCCTGCCGCCCGAGTTCGCGGACGACGCGGACGGCTACATCGCCCTGCTCTGCGACGAAGTGCTGCCCGAGGTCGCCGCGCTCGGCCTTGCCGATGCGGTGGACGCCTTCTGCGAGAGCATCGGCTTCACCCCGGCGCAGACGGAGCGCATGTTCGCCGCCGCCGCGCGCCACGTCCTACCGGTGAAGCTTCATGCCGAGCAGCTTTCCAACCTCCACGGCGCGGCGCTGGCGGCGCGGCACGGGGCGTTGTCCGCCGATCACCTCGAACATCTCGACGAGGCCGGGATCGCCGCCATGGCCGCATCAGGCACCGTCGCCACCTTGCTGCCGGGCGCGTACTATTTCGTGCGCGAGACTAAGCTGCCGCCGGTCGCGGGCCTGCGCTCCGCCGGGGTGCCCATCGCACTGGCGACCGACTGCAACCCCGGCACGTCGCCGCTCACCTCGCTGCTGCTGACGATGAACATGGGCGCGACGCTGTTCCGCCTCACCGTGCCTGAATGCCTTGCAGGCGTCACTCGCAATGCCGCGCGCGCCCTCGGGCTTGCGGATCGCGGCACGCTGGAGGCGGGCAAGCGCTGCGATCTCGCCATCTGGGACGTCGAACGTCCCGCGCAGCTGGTTTATCGCATGGGGTTCAATCCGCTCCATGCCCGCATCTGGAGTGGTCAATGAATCCTGTCCTGCTCACACCTGGTAGTGTCCCGCTGGCGGACTGGCGCGCGGTCTATCGCGGCGCCGCCGTCACGCTCGACCCGGCCTGCGCGCCGCGCGTGGCGGAAAGCGCCGCCGCCGTTGCGCGCATTCTGGCGAAGGGCGCGCCGGTCTACGGCATCAACACCGGCTTCGGTAAGCTCGCCAGCGTGCGGATCGGGGACGAGGACCTCGCGACGCTCCAGCGCAACATCGTGCTGAGCCACGCAGCGGGCACGGGTGCGCCTTCGCCGGTGCCGGTGATCCGGCTGATGATGGCGCTGAAGCTCGCCAGCCTGGCGCAAGGCGCATCGGGCGTGCGCCCCGAGACGGTGGCGCTGCTGGAGGCGATGCTGGTCAAGGGGCTGACCCCGGTGGTGCCATGCCAGGGCTCGGTCGGTGCGAGCGGAGACCTTGCCCCCCTTTCCCACATGGCCGCGACGATGATCGGCGTGGGCGAGATCTTCTACGAAGGCGAACGCCTGCCCGCCGCCGAGGCGCTGCACAGAGCGGCACTCACCAGCACTCAACTGGGGCCTAAAGAGGGCCTGGCGCTGCTCAACGGCACCCAGTTCTCGACCGCCAACGCACTGGCCGGGCTGTTCGAGGCCGAACTGCTGTTCCGCTCCGCGCTCGTCACCGGCGCGCTCTCGACCGAGGCGGCCAAGGGCTCCGACACCCCGTTCGACCCGCGCATCCACACGCTAAGGCGTCATCGGGGTCAAATCGAGGTCGCCGATGCCCTGCGCGGCCTGATGACCGGCAGCGCCATTCGCGCCAGCCATCTGGAGAACGATGCGCGCGTGCAGGATCCCTACTGCCTGCGCTGCCAGCCGCAGGTCATGGGCGCCGCGCTCGACATTCTGCGCCAGGCCGCGACCACGCTGGAGATCGAGGCCAACGGCGTTTCCGACAACCCGCTGATCTTCCCGGAGACCGACGAGGCGCTTTCGGGCGGCAACTTCCATGCCGAGCCGGTCGCCTTCGCCGCCGACATGATCGCCATGGCCATCTGCGAGATCGGCTCGATCGCCGAGCGCCGCATCGCCATGCTGGTGGACCCCGCGTTGTCCGGCCTGCCCGCCTTCCTGACGCCGCGCCCCGGCCTCAATTCGGGGTTCATGATCCCGCAGGTGACCGCTGCCGCGCTCGTCAGCGAGAACAAGCAGCGCGCCTATCCGGCCAGCGTGGACTCGATCCCGACCTCGGCCAATCAGGAAGACCACGTCTCGATGGCCGCCCACGGCGCGCGCCGCCTGCTCGACATGGCCGACAACGCGACGGGGGTACTGGGCATCGAACTGCTCGCCGCCGCGCAAGGGGTGGATTTCCATGCCCCACTCGCGTCCAGCGCTACGCTCGAATCTGCCCGCGCGACCCTGCGTGACAAGGTGCCGACGCTGGAGGACGACCGCCATTTCCACCCCGACATGGAGGCGGCCAACCTGCTGATCCGTTCGGGCGCGCTGCTTGCCTCCGCAGGTGACAGCCTCCCCGGTGTAGCGTGAGCGACTGGCTCAAGATCACTGAAGGCGACGCCCCCCTCATCGTCGCCTTCCCCCACGTCGGCACCCAGCTTGCCGACGTGGGACACCTCTTCGCGTCCGAGTGGCTGGCGCGGCGCGATGCCGACTGGTGGGTGGACGAACTCTACGCCTTTGCCGCCGATCTTGGCGCAACCCTTGTCAGCACGTGCATCTCGCGCAGCGTGATCGACCTCAACCGCGATCCTTCGGGCGCCTCGCTCTATCCGGGGCAGGCGACGACCGAACTGTGCCCGACCACGACCTTCGACGGCGAGCCGCTCTATTCAGGCGAAGCGCCCGGCGAGGCCGAGATCGCCCGCCGCCGCGCGCTCTGGTTCGATCCGTACCATGCCGCGCTGCAGGCCCAGATCGACCGACTGCGCGCCGTCCATGACCGCGTGGTGCTCTACGACGCACACTCGATCCGCAGCCATGTGCCGCGCCTGTTCGACGGCGAACTGCCGCAGTTCAACATCGGCACCAACGGCGGCAAGACCTGCGATCCCGCGCTGGCGGCCGCCGTCGAAGGCATCTGCGCCCAATCGGGCGAGAGCCACGTCTTCAACGGCCGCTTCCGGGGCGGCTGGACCACCCGGCATTACGGCCAGCCCGACAATGGCGTCCACGCCATCCAGATGGAACTCGCCATTCGCGGCTACATGGACGAACCCGAGATGCTCGGCGAGGCCAACTGGCCCCCCGCCTTCGATCCGGCGCGCGCCGCCGCGATCACCGAGACGCTTTCCCAGATCATGAAGGCTGCCCGCGCCTTCGCTCTTCAGGAATCCTGACATGACCCGTATCGACAATACCCGCGTCATCAAGCCCGCCACCGGCACGCAGCTTTCCGCGAAAAGCTGGTTAACCGAAGCGCCTTTGCGCATGCTGATGAACAACCTCCACCCGGACGTCGCCGAACGTCCGGAGGAGCTGGTGGTCTACGGCGGCATCGGCCGCGCCGCGCGCGACTGGGAGAGCTACGACCGGATCGTCGAGACGCTCCAGCGCCTTGATGACAACGAAACGCTGCTGGTGCAATCGGGCAAGCCGGTCGGCGTGTTCCGCACCCATGCCGATGCGCCGCGCGTGCTGATCGCCAACTCCAACCTTGTGCCGCACTGGGCGAACTGGGAGCATTTCAACGAACTCGATAAGCGCGGCCTTGCCATGTACGGGCAGATGACCGCCGGTTCGTGGATCTACATCGGCACGCAGGGCATCGTTCAGGGCACGTACGAGACGTTCGTGGAGATGGGCCGCCAGCACCATGGCGGCGACCTTTCGGGCAAATGGCTGCTGACGGCAGGCCTTGGCGGCATGGGCGGCGCGCAGCCGCTCGCAGCCGTCATGGCGGGCGCATCGTGCCTCGCCATCGAGTGCCAGCCCAGCCGGATCGAGATGCGCCTGCGCACCGGCTATCTCGACAAGTCCGCCGCCACCATCGAAGAGGCCATGGCCATCATCGAGCAGGCGAAGGCGGACGGAAAGCCCGTCTCGGTCGGCCTTCTGGGCAATGCCGCCGAGCTGCTGCCCGAAATCTACGCGCGCGGCATTCGCCCCGACCTGCTGACCGACCAGACCAGCGCCCACGATCCGATCAACGGCTACCTCCCCGCAGGCTGGACCGTCGCCGAATGGATGGAGCGCCGCGAGCGCGAACCCGAAGCGGTCGCCAAGGCCGCCAAGGCGTCGATGGCGCAGCATGTGCGCGCGATGCTCGATTTCCAGGCGGCCGGGGTTCCCACCACCGACTACGGCAATAACATCCGCCAGGTCGCGCTGGACGAGGGTGTGGCGAACGCCTTTGACTTCCCCGGCTTCGTTCCCGCCTATATCCGTCCGCTGTTCTGCCAGGGCGTCGGACCGTTCCGCTGGGCGGCGCTTTCGGGCGATCCGGAGGATATCTACAAGACCGACGCCAAGGTGAAGGAACTGCTGCCGGACAACGTGCACCTGCACAACTGGCTCGACATGGCGCGCGAGAAAATCCACTTCCAGGGCCTTCCGGCGCGCATCTGCTGGGTGGGTCTCGGTGATCGCCACCGCCTCGGCCTTGCCTTCAACGAGATGGTCGCGAAGGGCGAGCTGAAGGCCCCGGTCGTGATCGGCCGCGACCACCTCGACAGTGGCTCGGTCGCCTCGCCCAACCGTGAGACCGAGGCGATGCAGGACGGCTCGGACGCGGTTTCGGACTGGCCGCTGCTCAACGCCCTGCTCAACACCGCCAGCGGCGCGACATGGGTGTCGCTGCACCACGGCGGCGGCGTCGGCATGGGCTTCTCGCAGCATTCGGGCATGGTGATCGTGGCCGACGGCACGCCCGAGGCGGCGGCGCGGCTTGAGCGCGTGCTGTGGAACGACCCGGCCACCGGCGTCATGCGCCACGCCGATGCGGGCTACGAGATCGCGCGGGACTGCGCGGCGGAGAAGGGGCTGGACCTGCCGGGCATCCCGTAATCCTCTCCCCTGCTCGTCATTGCGAGCGTAGCGACGCAATCCAGGGCCGCGCAAACCGCCCTGGATTGCGTCGTCGGCTTCGCCTCCTCGCAATGACGAATGTATTTTCGTGAGTATCCGCCCATGGCCATCACCCGCATCATCCGCGCCGCCGACTGCCCGGAGGTTCCATGGAAGAACGGCGGCGGCACCACGCGCGAGATCGCCGTCTGCCCGCCCGGCGCGGGGATGGGCGATTTCCTGTGGCGGCTCAGCATGGCGCGCGTCGAACAGGCCGGACCGTTCTCGTCATTCGAGGGCATCGACCGAACGCTGGCGGTGCTCGAAGGCACCTTGCATTTATCCGGAGCCGTCGACGCAGTACTCGACCCCGTCAGCGCGCCCTTCCCTTTCGACGGCGCTGCGAGCGTCGAGGGCGTCCCGCTGGGCGGGGCAGTGCTCGACCTCAACGCCATGGTCCGGCGCGGCACTTACAATTGCGAGATGCAGCGCCTGCCCCCCGACGCAATGGTCACCCCCGCAGGCACGACGTTCCTCCTCGCACTTGAAGCGCAAACACTCGACGACACCGATCTCGGCTATCTCGACTGTGCCCGGATCGATGCTCCGGTCACCACCGCAGGCCCAGTGTTGCTGGTCCGCTTCCTCTCCTGAAAAAATCTGCGCCCGCGCGGAAGGAATTTTCCGCGCCGTGTCTCTTTCATGGCAAACGGGAAATCCGAATGCCTGAGGGAGGGTGCCACGCCAGGGGAGGCAGACAAGGAACTTGCGCGGCGACGCGGGACGGCCCTCTGGGTCGCGCGCGAGATCGTGCCCCATGAGGCGCGGGTCCGCCGCTGGCTGGCCCGGTCGCGCCTCTCGCCGGAGGACGTGGACGAGGTTATGCAGGAAGCCTACTGCCGGATCGCGATGCTGCCCTCGGTCGACCACATCGACCGGCCGCTGGCCTACATGTTCTCGATCACCCGCAACCTGTTGCTGCGCCGTCTCAAGCGCCAGCAGGTCGTGGTGCTGGAGGCCGTGAGCGAGATCGAGACATGGCAGGACGAAACCCCCTCGCCCGAGGAACAGGCCGCGAGCCGCATCAGCTACGAGCGGGTCCTGGCCATCATCGGCCGCCTGCCGGAACGCTGCCGCCGCGTGGTGGAACTGCGCAAGATCGAAGGCTGGTCCCAGAAGGAAATCGCCGCCCATCTCGGCATGACCGAGAAGGCGGTGGAGAAGCAGGTCTGGACCGGCGTGCGCGCCGTCCGCGACGCCTGGACGCAGGCCGAGGCGCAGAGCGAGAACCGCATGCTCGGCGCCGATCGCCGGGGGGCGCGGTCATGGTGACGCTCGCAGTCGATCAGGCTCGCGACGAGGCGGCGCGGTTCGTGGCGCGCATGGACGCCGACGGCTGGACCGAGGCCGACGAGAGCGAACTTCAGGCATGGCTGGCCGAAGACCCGCTGCGTCAGGGCCTGCTGCTGCAGGTACAGGCACAGTGGCTGGCGCTGACCCCCGAGGTCGAGGCACCGGCTGTCCCGGTCGAGGAGGAAGAGCCCGCGCCCTCGGGCTGGGGTCGTCGCGGCGTGCTGGCGGGGCTGGCTGCATCGGCTGCGCTCGCCTTCGTCGGGCTGCGCTGGAGCCAAAGCCCGGCAGCTTATACGACGAAGCTCGGCGAGATCCGGCGCCTGCCGCTGCCGGACGGCTCGGTGATGACGATGAATTCGGGCAGCGAACTGACCGTCAGCATGGCGACCAAGCTGCGCGAGGTGCAGCTTGCACAGGGTGAGGCATGGTTCGAGGTCGCCAAGGACGCGCAGCGCCCCTTCGTCGTCGCCGCCGGGAACGTCCGCGTGCGCGCCGTGGGAACGGCCTTCTCGGTGCGGCGGCGTGAAACCGGGGTGGAGATCCTCGTCACCGAGGGCATCGTGGAAACCTGGGCGGACGGCGACCAGAGCCTGCGCATGAAGTTGGAGGCCGGGGACCGCGCGATGCTAAGCGCCCATGCGGTGATCGACTACGAGACCGGCATTTCCTCTTCCGTCGACCGGGCGCTGGCATGGCGCGGCGGCATGATCGATCTCAACGGGCGCACGCTCTATGACGCGGCAGACGAGTTCAACCGCTACAACCAGCGCCAGATCATCATCGCCGACCCGCGCGTCGCCCGCGAGGAGTTCGACGGCCTGTTCCGCGTCAACGACCCTGAAGGCTTCGCCGAAGCGGTGAAGGCCAGCCTCGGCGTGTCGCTCGACACCAGCAATCCGAACCTCATTCGGATCGAATGATAAATTTTTTTGAGATGACGAGAAGGAATATCCGCTCCGGAGACTCTTAAAGAGCACAGGTGAAAAGAAACCTGACGGATCGGGACATTGGGAGGGATAATGAATACTTCGGACATTCGGAGTGCCTTGTTCGCATCATCTGCGATCATGTGCATAGTAGCCTCGCCGGTTCAGGCGGCAGCGCAGACGCGGCAGTTCGCGATCGAGGCGCAGCCTGCCGAAACCGCGATCAGCCAGCTTGGCCGACAGGGCGACATCCAGATCATCGCGGCGCGCCGCCTGACGCATGCCGTACGCACCAATGCCGTGCGCGGCGAGATGAGCGTGGACGATGCACTGAACCGCCTGCTGGCGGGGACCGGTCTCACCGCCCGCCGCACCGGGCCGGGTTCTTATGCCATCGTCGCCCGCGCCACGCCTCCGATGTCGCCGCGCACCCTGACGCAGACCAGCCTGACCTCGGCCCCGAGCGTACAGGCACCCGTCGCCGCCGCACAGGCCGCATCCCCGGCGGCAGAGGCCGCGGCGGCGGATGAGGAACCGGCTGCGAACTCCGAAATCCTCGTCACCGGCTTTCGCGGCAGCCTCGCCAAGGCGCAGGACCTGAAGCGCCGCGCGGTGAACCTCACCGAGAGCATCATGGCCGAGGACATGGCCAAGATGCCCGACCTCAACCTCTCGGAATCGATCCAGCGCCTGCCCGGCGTCGCGATCTCCCGCGAAGGGGGTGAAGGCCGCAACATCACCCTGCGCGGCTTTTCGCCCGACTTCACACGCACGACGCTGAATGGCATGGAAGTGCCTGCCAGCAGCGACGGCCTCGATTCCGGCGGCTTCACCATCAATGCCGGCCGCGCTTTCGACTTCCACGTCTTCGCGTCCGAACTGTTCAACCGCATCGACGTGCAGAAGACCCAGCGCGCCTCGATCGAAGAAGGCGGCATCGCCGGTACCGTCGATCTCTATTCGGCCAAGCCCTTCGACTTCAAGGGCTTCCATGTCGTCGGATCGGCGCAGGGCGGGTACAACACGATGACGCGCAAGGTCGATCCGCGCGCCACCGTGATGATTTCCGACACCTTCGCCGACGACAAGATCGGCGTGCTGTTCTCCGCCGCCTATTCCAAGCGCACGGTCTATCAGGAAGGCTTCTCCAGCGTGCGCTGGACTTCGCCTTACGTGAACGGCGACAGCTGGGCGGACACCAACCCGACCGTCACCGGCACGCCCGAGGATTGCGGCGCCGCCGACCGCCTCGACTGCCTGTGGGCGCCGCGCCTGCCGCGTGCGGACTTCTTCGGTAACGACCAGAAGCGCCTCGGCCTGACCGGCTCGATCCAGGCCAAGCCTATCGACGGACTGACGCTCAGTCTGGACGCGCTCTATTCGCAGCTCGACAACGACCGCTACAGCTACAACTCGATGGAGTGGCTGCTGACCCACGGCACCCCGGGCAACTTCGTCGGCCAGACCCCGCTGTCGTTCACCGTAGCGCCTGACGGCAAGCAGCTGGTCGCCGCCGCCTTCGACGACGTGACATCGTGGTACGAAAGCCGCCACCAGACCTCGACCTCCAAGTTCCGCCAGTTCGTGTTCTCGGGCGATTACGAAGTGACGAGCAACCTCAAGATCGACGCCATGGTCGGCAAGGCGCGCGACACCGCCGACCGCACCGAGCTGCGCTTCTACGCCCGCTCGGTGCCGCACTACTATGCCTACGACTATTCGGGCAGCAAGGACGTGGCCAAAGTCGATTACGGTGATTACGACCCGAACGATGCCACCAACTTCATCAACGCGACGACCCCCGCCAACCGCCTGAACAACGTCGTGAAGGACAACTTCACGGCCAAGACCAACGCCACCTTCACCAAGGGCCGCTTCACCGCGCAGGCGGGCTTCGCCTACAACCGCCGCCTCGTGCGTTATTCAGAGGCTCAGGGCGAGCTGCCCACCTTCGATCCGTCCAGCTACATGACCGCCTTCCCGTACAGCCACTTCGGCAGCGGCGTGGTTTCCGGGGGCCTGCCGACGTTCGCGGTGATGGACTTCGACGCGATCGGATCGTCGGGCCTTTTCTCGGGCAACTACACCACCAATGTCGCGGCGGGCTGGGAAGTGGTTGAAAAGACCACCGGCGGCTACGGCGAAGTGACGGGCGAGATCGACATCGGTTCGATGACCCTGCGCCTCGACGGCGGCGCGCGCTGGGTGCGGACGGACGTGGAATCGAGCGCGGTGATCTCCGGATCGCCGGTCGACGTGAAGCGGCATTACGACAACTTCCTGCCCTCGTTCAACGCGGCGCTGAACATCACGCCCGACCTCGTTGCGCGCTTCGCCTATGCCCGCTCGATGACGCGGCCGGGCCTCGCCTCGCTCAACATCGCCGCGCCCGTGTTCGAGTACACCACGCGCACGGTGAGCAACCTCGGCAATCCCGCGCTCAAGCCCTACCTGTCGAACGACTTCGACCTCGGCTTCGAGTGGTACTTCAGCAAGGGCGGCCTGTTCTCGGTAGGCGTGTTCAAGAAGAACATCATCAGCTCGCTGACGACCTCGGTGGTGCAGCAGTCGGTCCCGCAGGAATACTGGGCCGCGATCTACGCCGATCCGCGCTACGACGCTTCGTACCAGGCGGACCCGGCGACCGCGCAGTACACATTCTACAGCACCGTGAACTCATCGGACGGGAACAGCGTGAAGGGGCTGGAGGCGACGCTCAACGTGCCGTTCACCTTCCTGCCGGGTGCGCTTTCGTACTTCGGCATCGCATCGAACTACACCCATGTCTCTGCCCGCGATTCCACGGGGTTGTCGCCCAACTCCTACAATTTCACGGCCTATTATGACACCGGTGACCTTGGCCTTCGCCTCTCGATCAACAAGCGCGACGACTATCTGCTGAGCCAACCGGGCGGCAACGGCCACGTGCAGGAACGCAAGTACGGGCCGACGCAAGTGGACTTCTCGGCCTACTACAACCTGACCAAGCAGATCAGCGTCAACCTCCAGGGGATCAACATCACTAACGAACGGGAGCGCATCTACGGCACCGGCGACGGAACTCAGTATCTGGTGCGCGAATTCTCCAAGACCGGCGCGCAGTGGTTCGTGGGCGCCCGCTACCAGTTCTGATACCTGGAAGGACCGCTGCCCAATACCCCTCGGGCGGCGGTCCTCTTTTTCGTTTTTCGGGAGTGATATAGAGTGCCGGCTTCAAGCAAGTTCGCATGTGCGCTGGCCCTCGCCGCCATGCTGCTGCCGGGCCATGCCCCGGCACGCGAGGTGGATGACAGCTACACGATCGGCCAGCGCTTCGCACAGTACCGGGACAAGTTTCCCGGGATCGCCTGGCCCGCCGTGACGTGGAAAGCGGGCCAGTCGGTGCTGTTCGACCGGCCCTACAAGAACACCGGCACCCGCGACCTTCATATCGACGTGTTCCGCCCCTCGGCGGGAGCCAACCGGCAGGGCATCCTGCTCGTCCACGGCGGAGGCTGGCGCGCCGGGGCGAAGACGCATTTCTACGCTCTGGCGAACCTCCTTGCCCAGCGCGGATACACCGTGTTCCTGCCGGAGTTCCGTCTATCGGTCGAGGCGGCCTATCCGGCGGGGATGATTGACATCGGCGACGCACTGGCATGGACACGCGCGCATGCTGCCGAATTCGACGTTGATCCCGCCCGCATCGCTGTGGGCGGCGCGTCGTCCGGCGGACAGATGGCCTCGCTGCTCGCTTATGCCGGACCTTCGGGCCTGTTCGGCTCGGGCACGGAGCGCACCGCCGCCGCGCTGATCGACCTCGACGGCGTGCTGGACTTCACCACCCCGCAAGCGCTGCAGTTCGAGAATGCCGCCGGGGAGGCATCGCCCGCCGCGCGCTGGCTTGGCGGTTCCTACGAGCACGCCGCCGCACGCTGGAAGGACGCGAGCGCCGCCAGCCATGTCGGCGCACAGTCACCGCCGACGCTTATCGTCAGCAGCGGCATCCCGCGCTTCACCGAAGGCAAGACCACGGTGCTCGCCGCGCTCGAACGCCACGGCATCGCCCATCGCTTCTTCGCCTTCGAGAATGCGCCGCACGACTTCTGGCTGTTCGAACCGTGGCTGCCCCGCGTCGCGGAGCAGATCGACGGCTTCCTCAAAACCCTTGAACCGGCGCGAGGGAGCGCACCTGAATGATCGGCAGACTTGCGTTCACACTGGCAGCGATGCTGTCCACCGGAACCGCGATGGCGGCGCCGACCGAGTACGTCGTGCGGCCGTCGTGCGGGGACGGCGCGGCGCCGTGCTACACGTCGATCCAACGTGCGCTCGACGCGGCAACGCGCGACGGTTCCGAAAACTGGATCACGATCCGCGTGGCGCCGGGCGACTATGCCGAAAAGCCGGTGATTTCCCGGAGCCGCCTCCGCCTGATCGGCAGCGGCGCGCAGCGCACGCGTGTGCACTTCGGCGCCGTAGCGCAAACCGCGAAAGGCTGGCACCGCGACGGCTGGGGCACGCCCGGCTCGGCGACGCTGATGGTGGACGCAAAGGACGTCGTGATCCGCGACCTGACCATTGAGAACACCTTCGATTACCTCGCCAACGACCACCACCCGCAGGGCAGCGCGGAGCGCATCGCCAACCCGCAGGCCGTCGCTTTGCTCCTCGACGTGCACAGCGACCGCGTGCTCGTCGATCGCACGGCAATTCTCGGCTATCAGGATACGCTGTTCACCAACGGCGGCCGGGCGCTGGTGCGCCGCAGCCTGGTGGCGGGCAACATCGACTTCATCTTCGGCAACGGGCAACTGCTGATCGAGGACAGCGAGATCCGCTCCCGTCCGCGCAGTGAGCCTTATGTTCCGGGCGAGTTCCAGTCCTTCATCGCCGCGCCATCGACCCAGTTGTCGCAGGCGCACGGCATCATCGTCTACCGCTCGCGCCTGACCCGCGAGGCCGGGGTGCCCGACGGCGCCGTAGCGCTCGCGCGGCCGTGGCATCCGACAACGCGCTTCGCCGACGGGCGCTATGCCGACCCTGCGGCCGTCGGACAGGCGATCTTCATCGACTGCTTCATGGACCGGCATATCCACCCGGACCACTGGACGACGATGAACGGCACCGCCCGCGACGGCACCATGACCGGGGTGTTCCGACCGCAGGACTCCCGCTTCTGGGAGACCGGCTCCCACGGCCCCGGCGCGAAGGCGCGCGATATCGGTATGACCTGGCGCGAGACCACAGGCATCGACGCTATCCGGCGCGATATCCTTGCCGGGTGGAGCCTGCAGGACGAAGCGCGTCGAACCCGCGCCGGAACGAAGGCGACCCGTGCACGGCCCCGCAGGACTATGGCAAAATAATTAACCATTGTCGGCCAGACTGACTCCCGGCTGACCGGGCTGGGAGCCGATGACCGAGTTACAGAATACGATCCTCGAGATGATCGCCAAAGGCGAGACACTGGCGGACACAGCCTTGCGGCTGTGCCTCGAAGTCGAGCGCCTCGTTCCCGACGTAGTCTGTTCGGTCGTTACGGTGGACCAGCTGGGCCGCCTTCACACGCTCGCCGCCCCCAGTCTTCCGCAAAGCTTCTGCGCGGCCATCGAGGGACTCGGCATCGGCCCCGAAGTCGGCACCTGCGGCACCGCGGCCCATCGCGGGCAGGAGATCACCACCGCCGACATCGCCAACGATCCACGCTGGGCGGACTTCAAGCACCTTGTCCTGCCGCTGGGCATCAAGGCCTGCTGGTCGCACCCGATATTCGACGCCCGCCGCCGCGCCGTCGCCACCTTCGCTTTCTACTACCGCGAGAAACGCGGCCCGTCGCAGCTCGAGCGCGAGATCGTCGAGCGCTGCGTCCACGTATGCGCGATCGCGCTCGACCGGCACCGGCGCGTGGTCGAATACGAGCGGCGCGCCAATACCGACGCGCTCACCGGCCTCGCCAATCGCGGAGCCTTCAATGCCGCCCTGCACCACCTCGATGCCGCCAGGCCGGGTAGCTGGGCGCTGTTCCTGCTCGACCTCGACAACCTCAAGTTCGTCAACGACACCTTCGGACACCGCGCGGGCGATCTCCTGCTCCGGCAAGTTGCCGACCGCCTGACCATCGCCGCCTTCCCCGACCGCGCCTACCGCATCGGCGGAGACGAATTCGCGATCGTGGTAGAGAGCGAGGCGGCGCTGCGCGATCTCGAACGCACGGCGCAGACATATCTGGACGAAATCTCCTCGACCGCCAATTGCGGGGGCAACGTCGTGTCCCCGGGGGCCACGATTGGCCTCGCCGAGTGCTCGCTGGCCGACACCACGGCCGAGCAGGTGCGCCAGAACGCCGACTTCGCACTCTATCACGCCAAGGAGACGGGGCGCGGCGGCTTCGTGCGCTACTGGCCGGGCATCGGAACGCGGATGACCCGGCGTCTCACCGCGATCCGCGACGTTAACGCAGCCCTGCGCGAGAACCGGATAGAGGCGCACTACCAACCCGTCGTCGATATACGCAGCGGCGAGGTCGTCGGCCTCGAGGCGCTGTCCCGCATGCGCATCGGCGAACAGGCCGTGCCCGCCGCCTCGTTCCACGAAGCGACGACCGATTCCCACATCGCACGCACTCTCACCCAGCGCATGATGGCATCGGTCGCGCGCGATATCCGTGAATGGCTTGCGGCGGGGATCGCTGTCCCGCAAGTCAGCATCAACGTCTCGTCCGCCGACTTCCACGGCGCCTCGATCTACGGTCTGCTGAGCAATACCTTCGAACGCGAAGGGGTGCCGCTGAGCCACGTCAGTCTGGAAGTGACCGAATCCGTCTACATGGACGAGGCGGGCGTCGTGCGGAAATCGGTGGAAGCCCTGCGCGCCAAGGGGCTGAAGGTGGCCCTCGACGATTTCGGCACCGGCTACGCCTCGCTCACGCACCTGATGAGCGTGCCGGTGGACTACATCAAGATCGACAAGTCCTTCGTCGATCGCATCGTTTCGCATGCCCCCAGCCAGATCATCGTCGAGGGGATAATCGACATCGCGACGAAGCTCGGAATCCGTGTCATCGCCGAAGGGATCGAGACGGCCGGACAGGCACGCAAGCTGATGGCGCTTGGGTGTACGCTGGGTCAGGGTTTCTTCTATTCCCGTGCCGTACCGAGCGATGCGGCGGCGGTCCTGATGGCCGCGCATCCACGCGGGCGAGGAATCACACTGGCCGGCGGACGGTTACAATAGTGAAATGTGCCGGATCGAACGGGAATCCTGCACCTCTTTAACCAAAAATAGCCATAGTCTCGTAGGCGGTGGGCATGATTTCTTGGACAATACATCGTCGGGCGGAGTCGCGTGCTTGCGCGTCGCGGAAAGGCCCTTCCCCGCAAGGTGGCCTGCGCGACTTCTTACCCGCTGCCGGACTGCTCGCCGCGGGGCTCGTCGGACTGACGGCTGGCTGGCTGCTTTCGGGCACGCAGTCGGGCCAATACCTCGTGGTCATGGCGCCGACCTCCTCCTTGGTCGATAGCGTCAATCTCGTCACCCGGACCGGCGGCCGCCTCGCAGCCACCAGTTCGCTGCCCAATGTCGTGATAGCCGGGTCTTCCCAGGCCCACTTCGCCGCGTCGCTTCGCAAGGCGGGCGCGTGGCTCGCTGTTTCCGTTCCGGCCGTCGCGGGATGCGGCGCCCCTTCTTCGCAGGAGCAGACCTCTTGAACGTCGAACTCGACCAACTGCGCCGCAAGTCCGGGCGCCTGCTCCTCTGGCTATTCTGGGCGCACGTGCCCCTCTTCGCCGTGGTGGCGCTGCTGACGAGCCACAATGCGCTCGCCGCCGCGCTGGCCGGCACCCTGGTGGCGGGCAGCTACCACGTGATGTGGCTGCGGCACGGCATCGCGCCCGCGACGCGCTACCTCTCCGCCGTGGCGCTGATGGCGGAACCGGCGATCCTGCTCGTCCTGCTGCGCGGCCATCCGTGGCAGATGGACATGCACATGTACTTCTTCGCCATGCTGACGCTGACCATCGGCTGGTGCGATCGCCGCGCCGTTCTGGTCGCCGCGACCGCCGTGGCGCTGCATCACCTGTTGCTGCTCTACCTGCTGCCCTCGGTCGTTTTCGCGGGCGGGGGCAACCTCGGCCGCGTGCTGCTCCATGCCGTCATCGTCACCTTCCAGGCGAGCGTGCTGGTGCTGCTGAGCGACCAGCTGGTGGAATCCTTCGCCCTGCGCGAACGCACCCGCGAAGCGGAAGAGGCGAGCCGCGCCAAGAGCATGTTCCTGGCCAACATGAGCCATGAAATCCGCACGCCGATGAACGCGATCCTCGGCTTCTGCCACCTGATCGGCCGAACCGACCTCGACCCCAAGCAGAAGGACTACGTCTCCAAGATCGGGCAGGCGGGCATGTCGCTGCTGCGCCTGATCAACGACATCCTCGACTTCTCGAAGAACGAAGCTGGCAAGCTGACGCTGGAGGCCAACCCCTTCGACGTGCGCAACGCGGTCGCCAACCAGCTGCAGCTGGTCGCAGGGGATGCCGAGGCCAAGCGGGTCCGCGTGACGTCCGAGATTTCCCGCGCCCTGCCCCATCGCCTGATGGGCGACGAACTGCGCTTCAACCAGGTGCTGCTCAATCTCGTCAGCAATGCTGTCAAGTTCTCCGAAAACGGCAGCGTCACCGTCGGCCTCGACATCGTCGCGGAAGTCGACGACCAGTTCACCGTCGAACTGCAGGTACGCGATACCGGCATCGGCATGAACGCCGAGCAGCAGGCGGCGCTGTTCCAGTCCTTCTCGCAGGCGGACAGCTCGACCACCCGGCGCTTCGGCGGCACCGGCCTCGGCCTCGCGATCTGCCGCCAGATCGTGGAGCAGATGGGTGGCTCGATCCGCGTCGAGAGCGCGCCCGGACAAGGCAGCACCTTCGTTGCCCGCATGCAGATGGCGCGCGAGGATGAGACCGCCGCGCTTGAGCCGGCCGTGCCTCCGCAGATCCGCGCCCTGCGCGTGCTCGCTGCCGACGACAACTCGGCATCGCGTCAGGTCCTTCAGGACATCTTCGCAGGCTGGGAAATCCCGCTCGATCTCGTCGCGTCGGGTGACGAAGCACTCAGCGCCATCCGCGGCGCGGACGAGGCCGGCCATGCCTACGACCTCGTTCTGCTGGACTGGAAG
Source organism: Sphingomonas sp. LH128 (assembly GCF_000293195.2). Lineage (NCBI taxonomy): Bacteria > Pseudomonadati > Pseudomonadota > Alphaproteobacteria > Sphingomonadales > Sphingomonadaceae > Sphingomonas > Sphingomonas sp. LH128. The sequence continues at coordinate 21,011 of NZ_ALVC01000107.1, read as the reverse complement.
ATGCCCGGCATGAACGGCCTCCAGACGGTCGAGGCGATGCAGGCGATGGATCATGCCGCGCCGCTGCCCCGCACCCTCATCGTCACCGCTTACGGCGCCGACAGCCTGCTGCCCGGCGGCACCCCCGCCCACGTCGCCGCGGTCCTGACCAAGCCGATCGCACCCCGCGCGCTGCTGGAGACGATCATCGAGGTGGCCTCGCAAGATGCCGGACCGGCCGGCGATGCCACTCCGGAAGATGCACCAAGCGTGGCGGCCCAGTTCCAGGGCGCGCGCGTGCTGCTGGTCGAGGACAACGAGATCAACCGCGAAATCGCCATCGAACTGCTTACGCAGGCCGGTCTGGTGGTGGACCAGGCGGAAAACGGCCGCATCGGCTGCGACCGCGTGCAAGCCGCCAACGGAAACTACGCGGCCGTCCTCATGGACGTGCAGATGCCGGAAATGGACGGCATTGCCGCAACCCGCCTGATCCGCGAGACATGGTCCGCAGACCGCCTGCCGATCATCGCCATGACCGCCCACGCGCACGAGGAAGAGCGCCAGCGCTGCCTCAACGCGGGGATGAACGATCATATCTCCAAGCCCGTCGATCCGGCCATGCTGATGCGCACGCTCGAGCGTTGGCTGAGGCCGGTCGCCACCGGAATGCCGGTGGCGACACCCGCTCCGGTCGTCGTGGCGGCGCAAGCTCCCGTACAGGACGTCGTCCTGCCAGAGACCCTGCTGCCGTTCGACTTGCGCGCGGCCCTGCTGCGGGTGAACGGCAAGGCCTCGCTCCTGCGCAAGCTCATCATCACCTTCGGCGAGACTTATGCGAACGTCGGGCAGGACCTGCGCACCCATATCGCTGGCGGCCTGCTCGCCGACGCGCGCCGCCTTGCGCACAGCCTCAAGGGCGTGGCAGGTTCGCTGGAACTGCCGGACATCCAACGCTCGGCGGCAGAGATCGAGCGGATGCTCGCCGATGGGGATGCGCTGCAGGCGCAGTCCGCGATCGTCGACCTCGAGACGCTGCTGGCTCCGGCCGTCGCCGCCGCGCGCAGCCTCACTGCGAACCGCACGGCAGCCGCCCCGGCGACCGAGGGGGATCGCGACATGAGCGCAGCGGCGGCGGCACGCGACGAATTGCGTGGCCTGCTGCGTCGCCGCAGCCTCGGCGCGAGGGCCAGCTTCGGGCGCTACGCCGCCGCGATCGGCCTCAACGACGACGAGCGCGCGGCACACCCGGTAAATCGCGCCCTTGAGAAACTCGACTACGATACGGCAATCGACCTCCTCGACGCGGAAGAAGCCGCCGCCGAGACAGTCGACCAGGCAGGAGCAGCGGCATGAGCAGGGGCACGATCCTCATCGTCGACGACGAGGTCTCGAATATCGAGATCATGAATGCGGTGCTGGAGGACGACTACGAAGTCCTGTTCTCCACTTCCGGCCAGCAGGCGCTGGATACGGCTCGGGCCACGCCGCCCGACCTCATCTTGCTCGACGTGCTGATGCCCGGGATCGACGGCTTCGAAGTATGTCGTCAGATTAAGGATGACCCACAACTCGCTGATATTCCCGTGATCTTCACAACGGGACTTGGCGATACCGACCACGAGATGCGCGGCCTGTCGCTGGGCGCGATCGACTATGTGACAAAGCCGATCCAGCCCGCGATCCTGCGCGCCCGGGTCGGCAACCACATCGAACTCAAGCGCCTGCGTGACCAGTTGGCCAGCATGGCGGTGACCGATGCCCTCACCGGGCTCAGCAACCGCCGCCAGATGGAGCAGGCGCTCAAGTCCGAGGTGGGGCGCCTCGGCCGTACCGGCGACTGGCTGACGGTCATCATGATCGACATCGATTTCTTCAAGCAGTTCAACGATACGTATGGTCACCCGGCCGGAGATCGCTGCATCGTTATGGTCGGCGCGGCGCTTACCCGTGCCGTCAAGCGCGCGTCCGACCTTCCCGCTCGCTACGGCGGCGAGGAGTTCGCCTGCATTCTCCCCGGTGCCGATCCCGAAGGCGCGGCGCTGGTGGCGCAGGAAATCAGCCTGCATGTGCAGTCCCTCAACATCCCGCACGAACGTTCGCAGATCAGCCCGTTCATTACCGTCAGCATTGGCGTCGCCAGTGCCCGCTGCCTGCCGGACATGACCCCCGAGATGTGGATGAAGGAGGCGGACCGCCAACTCTACCTAAGCAAGCAGCAAGGCCGGAACCGCGTAACCTCGACCGAGTTCGGTGCGGTCGTGGACAACCTGCAGGCCTGAACAGCCACCCCCCGCGCTCGACATATTCACAGACAGGGGATTTCAAAACTGAATTGCATATAAAAACATGATTTTTCATATAGATATGGTAAATTTATGCTAACATTTTGAGATATACGCTGCAATGCTATAAGCAACCTGACGTAATTATCTTATCATGTTGAAAATAAAGATATATAGCTATATCATAAGGAAAGGCTCGCTGCGGTCGTTCAACGGTTCGCAGCCGTCTTCGGTGATCAGCCACAAGTCCTCGAGGTGCACGTTCCCGGTGGCGTCGAGGTGCAGCACGGGGCAATCGACGCTGACGACCATGTTTGCCTCGACACGGTGGTCGCCCTTCTCGAAGTTGAGCGCACCGCCCTTGAACGCCTCGTCGGTATGGAACAAGCCGACGCTGTGCGTGGCGCAGGAGACGGCCACATCGTAGCCGCCGCGTGCCACCGCATCATGCCCGATCCGGCGGATATCGGAGTAGTGAAGTCCGGGGCGCAGTTCACGGGCGATGGCATCGTTGGCGCAGACAGCCGCCTCCACCATCCGCATGACGATGGGATCGGGCGTGCCGACGAATACCGTCCGCCCGAAATCGCCGTGATATCCGGCGTAGTGGCTGACCGCATCGATCTGGAAGCTGCGTCCGTCCCTGATCACGCCGTCCCGTCGCCGCATGGCCATGCTGTCGGTCGAGACGAAGAGGGGTATGCCGCCGCGCCGCCCGGTCTCGGCGAAGAAGGCGAGCCGCAGCTCCTCGTACGTCGATCCCGCTCGCATCGACAGGATCGCCGCGCGGGCGGCTTCGGCATTGTTGGCGGCGGCATGGCGCATGAGCGCGATCTCGACCGGCGACTTGATCATGCGGATGCTGCGAAGCAGCGGCTCTGCGGGGAAGCACTTGCCGCTCAGCCCCAGAGCCGCCGCCGCATTCAATGTATCGACGGCAAAGCTCGTCCCATAAGCGGCCACCGCCGCTCTCAGGGCCGACGCGGCATCGGGATAGGCGGGCCTGCGCGAGAGCACGCCCAGTGTTGCAGTCCGGCTGATCATGTCCAGCGGATCGGCGCGCCCGCCCGGCGGTTCGTCGAGGAAAATCGGCGCTGCAGCGTCGCCCTCCAGTCCCTCGGGCGCGGTATAGAGGAAGATGTCGAGCGGGCCGCCCTCGGCCGGGTCTTCGACGTCGTGGAGATAATGGATGAACTGGCTGGTGATCAGGATCACCGGCTGATCGGCCGCCGCCGGGACGACCGCCAGGATCGCGCCCGACTGGCCCATCAGCACCATCTGCGGCCAGAAGCCGGTCGCGTGGTAGATGTTCGTCGGGTCGGACAGAACCAGCGCCGACACGCCGCTCTCGGTGAGCACACGTTCGGCGACGGCACGGTTCATCAAAGGCGCAAGCGCGGGCATGGAGCAGTCGTTTCCTTGAGGCACGGATAAAGGCGCGGCGTCGTCAGCCGACGTGCCGCGCGCAGGACGGGGTTTTACGGCTCACCAGATTTCGGGACGGGACCTCAGGGCGGGATCGAGGTCGAAGGCATTGACGGGCACGGTGAGACCCAGGTTCTCGCGCAGGGTCGCGCCTTCGTATTCCCTTCGGAAATGGCCGCGATCTTGAAGGATCGGGACGACGTGATCGACGAAGTCCTCCAGCCCGCCCGGCAGGAACGGTGCGGAGATGACGAAGCCGTCGGCGGCGCCCTGCTTCTCCCACTCTATAAGCGTCCCGGCCACGTCCTCGGCGGTGCCGACGATGGTGTGCCCGGTCCGACCGGCCGCGACCCTGCGCGCCAGTTCGCGCACCGGCAGGCCCTCGCGCTCCGCCAGTTCGAGCACGCGGTCCCGCGTCGAGTTCTGGCCAGCCAGCGCCGTTTCCGGCAGCGGCGGCAGCGGACCGTCGGGGTCTGCCTGCGACAGGTCGATATTGCCGAGCAGCCCTTCGAGCTTGGAGATGGCGATCTCGGCCGGGATCAGGTCGTCCAGTTCGTGCTTGAGATCTTCGGCTTCGGCAAGGGTACGTCCTATGACCGGGGTGACCGCAGGCATGATCTTGAGACCGTCCGACGTGCGGCCGAACCCGGCCAGTTGCGCGTGCATCGCGGAGCGGAAGGCCTTCGCCGTCTCGATCGTCGGGTGCGAGGTGAAGATGACTTCGGCGGTCGCTGCGGCGAAGCGCTGGCCGGTGGCCGAGGCCCCCGCCTGCACCAGCACCGGGTGACCCTGCGGCGGACGCGGTACGGTCAGTGGCCCGGCGACCCTGAAGTTCGCGCCTTCGTGATCGACGGCGCTGATACGCGAAGGGTCGGTGTAGCGCCCGCTTGCCTTGTCGGCGACGACGGCGCCTTCCTGCCAGCTGTCCCACAATTTGCGCGCAACGGCCACGAACTCCTCTGCCCGGGCGTAGCGATCGCCATGTGCGAGGTGGCTGTCGAAACCGTAATTGTGCGCCTCGTTCTCCATGGTGGAGGTCACGATGTTCCAGCCCGCGCGGCCACGGCTCATGTGATCAAGCGAGGCGAAGCGGCGGGCCAGATCGTAGGGATGATTGTACGTGGTAGACGCCGTGCCGATCAGGCCGAGGTGCCGTGTTTCCGCCGCGATCGTCGCCAGCACCACGAGCGGGTCCAGCTTGGGCGTCTCCAGCCCGGCGAAGACCGAGGCGCCCCGGACCGGATGATAGCCGAGGTAGTCGGCCAGGAAGACGCCGTCGAACAGCCCCTTCTCCGCAGTGCGGCCAAGTGCGCGAAAATAGTCGGCGTCGCACAGGGCATTGTCGGCGGCGCGGGAGTGGCGCCAACCGGCGATATGGCCACCGGTCTGCATCAGGAACGCAAGCAGTTTCATGACGTCTTTGGCGCCTCGCGTCGAAGAATTGAGCCTGTCGGGGATCACCCTCGTCGGGAACGGCGGCCGAAGCCAGCCTCGCCCCCTGACATGTCCGGATAACGAGCACGACTTGGCCGCCCACGCTAATCAGGATTCCTTGGAGGTGATAAGGGGTTCTGATTTCCGAAGCGGAAAAAACCGATGTTACTTTGCACTCATCAAGCGGCGATTTGATGACAGCAAGCCGTCCAGTGCTCGATGCAATGCTTAATAAAGAAACACGATAAAAGTTTCACGCAGGAAGAACGATCTCAAAACTCAGACCAATAATGGTCAGGGATCGAAATGGGGAAAGCAATCATGACCAGCACGTCGGCGCTACATCGCGCCGTTCTTTTGTCCTGCACGTCGATGATCGTCGCGTTGGGCCTTTCGACCAACGCCAATGCGCAGGCATCCGGCGCCGATACGACTGCGAGTGCGCCCGGCGACATCGTCGTGACTGCCCGCAAGCGCGGCGAGGACATTCTCAAGACCCCGATCTCGGTCACCGCCCTGACGGGCGAGGACATGCAGAAGCGCGGCGTGCAGTCGGTCACCGACCTTGCCTCCTTCACGCCCAGCATGAAGATCGTGTCGAGTTCGTCGGGTCGCAACGACCGCTCGTTCCAGCAGGTCATCATCCGCGGCTTCACGCCCTCCAGCGCTTCGGTCCAGACCGCCTCGATGTTCATCGACGGCGTGCCGGTCTCGACCGCCACCGCGATCCAGACGATCTCCGATCCCGAGCGTATCGAAGTGCTGAAAGGCCCGCAGAGCGCCTACTTCGGCCGCCAGACTTTCGCCGGTGCCGTCAACGTCGTGACCAAGTCCACGCCCGACCGCCTCGAAGGCAGCTTCTCGGGCATGGTCGGCACGCGCAACAACCATGACATCCAGGCCTCCATCGGCGCGCCGTTGATCGAGGGCCTCGTCGGCTTCCGCGCGACCGTGCAGGAAATGGCCAAGGGCGGTTCGTGGAAAAACCAGGGCGTGCCCGGCCAGACGCTCGGCGACCAGCGCACCCGCGCCGCGACGCTGGCGATGGAGTTCACCCCTTCCTCGAACCTGAAGGCGAAGGCCTTCGCGATGATCTCGAAGAACAACGACGGTCCGAACGCGACCGGCCTGCTGGCGGCGCACGCCGTCACCAACCCTTCGAACGGCGCGGTGATCGTGCCGGATTCCTCGAACTGCGCCTTTGGCGCCAACCGCTACTTCTGTGGCACCCTGCCCGGCCTGCCCGCCGGCGCGCCTTCGATGAACACGGTCAACACGCCCTTCATCGAGGACTTCCTCGCCAACCCGAAGGGCCGCCTGATCAACCCCGAGGACGGCGTCCAGGGCTATGGCCTGCGCAGCCGCTTCTATCACCTGCACTTCAACGTCGACTGGGAGGTCGGCAGCGGCATCACTCTGTCCTCGCTCACCGGCTACAACAACGAGCGCCGCAGCCAGTTGTCGGACCTCGACCTCTATTACAACACCACTGCGCCGAATTCGACCAACGCGGTCGGCACGGCGCCCGGAGCACCGAGCTACTTCGACTATCCCTACCTCGTCGAAGCCAAATCCAAGGACTTCTCGCAGGAACTTCGTGCAAGTTATGATGATGGCGGACCGTTCACCGCCACGCTCGGTGGCAGCTATCTGAACGCGACGTTCCAGGGCGGCGGCGGCGGCAACAACGGCGCGCTCGGCACCAGCCAGTTCAGCGTCGTTTCGGGCAAGACCCGCAACCGCACCTTCGGCGCCTTCTTCGGCCTGGGCTACAAGATCACGCCGGAACTGAGCGTCAACTTCGACGGCCGCTACCAGATCGACACGATGTATGCCTATGCCCGCCCGGGCGGCCAGACCATCGCCTCGGCCGCCTTCGCGACGCCGGGCTTCTACGAGGAAGGCTCGGTTCTCGCCAAGCAGACCTACAAGAACTTCACCCCGCGCGTGATCGTCAACTACGACGTGACACCGGACATGATGGTCTATGCCTCGTACTCGAAGGGCGTGAACCCGGCGGCATTCAACACCGTGTTCCTCTCCAACCTGAGCCCGGCGGCACAGGTTCTGGCGGCGGACGCGGGCCTGCGCATCGCGGTGAAACCGGAAAAGCTCGACAATTTCGAGATCGGCGCCAAGGGCAAGGCGTTCGACAACCGCGTGCGCTACGCCGTTGCCGCCTACTACGGCATCTGGAAGGACCAGCTGAACGCCAACGTCATCACCCTGGTCGATCCGGCGACGAGCGTGGTTTACAACATCCAGGCCCAGCTCAACACCGGCAAGGTCGAGATGTACGGCCTCGAAGGCGACTTCTCCTTCGCGGCGACCGACCACCTGACCCTCTCGGCCAACGGTTCGTACAACGAAAGCGACATCCGCAAGCTGAGCGCGCCCACGGTGACCGCCCTTACCGGCATCACCGACTTCAGCGGCAACCACAATCCGCTGGCGTCGCGCTGGTCGGGCTCGGTCTCGGCCAACTACACGATGCCGCTGCGCGGTGACGTGGAGGCCTTTGCCCGCGCCGACTTCACGTACAAGTCGGGGGTCTACACCAATGCCTCCAACCTGACGAAGACGCCGGACATGACGCAGGTGAACTTGCGCGCAGGCTTCGGGAACGATCGCTTCACGTTCGAAGGTTTCGTGACCAACCTGTTCAACAACAAGGCTTATCCGGCCGCCATCGACTTCACCCTGCTGGAGCGCACCAACTCCTACCTCTCGCCGTTCTCGGGCGTTGCGGTGGCGCTGCGCGACCTGCGCACGTTCGGTGTGCGATCGACCGTGAAGTTCTGACGAGTGCCGATGCGCGGCGGGGAGCACCCTCGCACCCCGCCGCACACGGTATTTCAACTCGAGCAGATGGATACGACGATGAGCGAATACGATCTGGTCATTCGCGGCGGTACTGTCGCCGACGGCACCGGAGCCGATCTTTTCGAAGGCGACGTCGCGGTGCGCGGCGGCAAGATCGTCGCGACGGGGGCGGTCTCCGGCTCCGGGCGCGAGGAGATCGACGCGCGCGGCAAGCTGGTTACGCCCGGCTTCGTCGACATCCACACCCACTACGACGCCCAGGTCGCCTGGGACACGCAGTTCTCGCCCTCGACCAATCACGGCGTGACGAGCGTGCTGATGGGCAACTGCGGCGTCGGCTTCGCGCCCTGCCGCCCCGACATGCGCGAACAGATGATCGACGTCATGGAAGGCGTCGAGGACATTCCCGGCATCGTCATGGCCGAGGGCCTGCCGTGGAACTGGGAGAGCTTTCCCGAATACATGGATGCGATCGAGCAGCGGCACATGGATGCCGACTTCGCCGTCGCCGTCCCGCACATTCCGGTGCGCGTCCACGTCATGGGCCAGCGCGCCATCGAGCGCGAACCCGCCACCGGCACCGACATGCAGGCCATGGGCGCCATCGTGCGCGAAGGGTTGGAGGCAGGCGCCTTCGGGTTCTCCACCACCCGCGTCATCGGCCACCGCACCGCGAGCGGCGACCAGCTTCCGGTCACCACCGCGAGCGAGGACGAACTCCTCACCATCGCCATGGCCATGAAGCCATTTGGCCGCCACTTGTTCATGTCGGCTTCCGAATTCGACACCGGCAACGGCTTCTCGTCCGAATTCCGCATGCTCTCGCGCGTGGCAGAGGCTTCGGGACAGACGGTGACCTTCCCGCTCCTGCAGTATAACGAAGCGCCCGATCGCTGGCGCGAGATCGCCGACGCCTGCGCCGCGAGCCGGGCGCAGGGGATCGACATCTATGGGCAGGTCGTGGGCCGCCCGGTCGGCGTTTTGTTCGGCCACCAGTTGTCGCTGAGCCCCTTCCGCGGCTGCCCGACTTACGAAGCTATCGAGCACCTGCCCATCGCCGCCCGCGCGCGGGAAATGCGCAAGCCTGAGGTGAAGGCCGCGATCCTCTCGGAAATGGGCCTGCCGCTCGACCCAAAGACGTATCCCGCGTTCATGCGCGAAGTCTCCCAGTGTTATGCCATGGGCGAGAACCCCGACTATGCCCCGCCCGAAAGCGCCCGCTTCGACATCATCGCCGCCCAGCGCGGCTGCAGTGTCCACGAAGTCGCCTACGACGCGCTGCTGGAGGAGGATGGCCAGGCCATCCTCTACTTCCCGGCGCGCAACTACACGCACTACAACCTCGACGTCGTCCACCACATGCTGCGGCGCGAGGACACCGTGCTCGGCCTCGGCGACGGCGGTGCGCATGTCGATGCGATCTGCGACGGCAGCATGCAGACGTTCCTCCTCACTTACTGGACCCGCGACCGCGTGGGCGAGCGCTTGTCGATCCCCGAAGCGGTGCGCCTGATGACCGGCCACACCGCCCATGTCGGCGGTTTCGGCGATCGCGGGATCATCGCGCCGGGCTACAAGGCGGACCTCAACGTCATCGACTACGACCGCCTGCGCCTCGCCCCGCCGCGCGCCAGCTTCGACCTTCCCGCCGGTGGCCGCCGCCTGACGCAAGGGGCGAGCGGCTACGCCGCGACGATCCTCTCCGGCGTCGTCACCGCGCGCGACGATACCCCCACGGGTGCCCTGCCCGGCCGCCTCGTGCGTGGCCGCCGCTCCGCGCCTGTCGCCTGATACCTCCAGACGGAACTGACCTGATGCTCATCAATCGAGACCGCGCCGACACCCTGATGGACCGCGAGGACATCGCGGTCGTCGTCGCCTCGACCCCGATCAATACCTACTACCTCTCCAGTTGGGCCACCGACGCCAGCTGGGGCTTCGGCGATCTCGCGCTGGCGATCCTGCCGCGCGACCATGCGCTCGATGCCGCCGTGCTGACCGTCGAGGTCGATATGGGCCAGCCCCAGCAGGGGCAAGGCACGTGGATGGCGGTGCGCGGCTACGCCCGCAAGCCCGGCATCGGCGCGGGCGGCGTGCAGGCCGCGCTGACCGCTGAGGGCCTGCCGCAGAACCATCAGGAAGCGGTAGCGCAATACTTGCGCGAACTCGGCCTCGGCCGCTCGCGCGTGGCGTTCGAGGATCGCGGCCTCGGCCTCGACGTCAACGAACTGCTCGGCGGCACCATCGACGTTTTCCCGGCGCGCGATCTCTTGCGCGACATGCGCATGGTCAAGACGCCCGCTGAGATGGCCAACATGCGCGCCGCCGCCCGCAAGACCGAACTGTCGCTCCAGCTCTCGGCCGAGGCGCTTGCCGCCGGGGCCACTTGCGCCGAGGCCGAGCGGGTGTTCTGGTCCGCCGCCGCGCTGGCGGGCGGCCGCCCGGTATTCCTGCTCATCACCCCCTACCGCCCTGGCTTCGGCCGCTTGCCCAAGAATGCCGAACTGCAGCAGGGCGACATGGTGACTTTCGACGCCACCGCCGAGTTCTCGCACTACACCAGCGACATCGGCCGCACCGCAGTCATCGGCGAGCCCTCGCCCGAACAGCTCAAGCGCTACAATGCTACGCGGCTTGGCTGGCAGGCGGCGCTGCCGGAGTTCCGCGCCGGTCGCCTCTCCAGCGACGTGGAGAAGGCCGTCGTCGCCTCGATCCAGGCCCACGGCAACCCCGAGTTCCGCGCCTGCGGCCTCCACTCGGTCGGGCTGGAGCACACCGATAACCCGCATCCGGGCGGAGGCATGCACAGTTTCGAACTGGTAGACCGCATGGTCCTGAGCTGCGACCTGCCCTGGATCGGCCCGGAGATCGGCAAGTTCCACTTCGAGGACATCATCTACCTCGACGGCGACACGGTCGAAATCCTCAATGACGCCGACGGCCGCCTGATGGCCTGCATCGACGGGCGCACCGTTTGTGTCGACTGACACCCCGGCGCCCTTCCCTCCGCTCCGCCAGACGCTCTGGCCGATGCTGCTGCTGTTTCTGGCGGCCAATTTCTACAGCATCGACAAGGCAATAGTCGGCGTTCTTGCGGAGCCGATCAAGGCCGACCTCGGCATCGACGACATTCGCATGGGCCTGCTCATGGGCCTTGCCTATTCGCTGCTGAGCGGAGTCTGCGGGCTGTGGCTGGGCTCGCTGGTGGACCGACATGTACGCAAGCGCGTGCTGGGCGGCGCGATCATCGTCTGGAGTGTGTCCACCGCGCTCGGCGGCCTCGCGCCGAATTTCGAGACGTTCTTCGTGTTTCGGGCCCTCGTCGGCCTTGGCGAAGCGGCGGTCGCGCCTGCCGCCATGTCGCTGATCGCCGACATGTTCCCGCCCGACCGGCGCGGCCGGGCCCTCAGCGCCTACCTCATCGGCGCGACGATCGGCACCGCGCTGTCCTCGGTGATCCCGGGCGCGATCCTTGCAGCGCAGGTGCATATCGCGCTGCCGGGCTATGGCCTCGTCGTCCCGTGGCGCAGCGCGTTCCTGCTCTGCGGCATCGTCGGCCCGGCCGTGGGCCTCGCCTTCCTGACCATTCGCGAGCCCGTCCGGCGCGGCCTTACCGCTGAGGCAAAAGCGCCCGCGCGGGTGGGTGAGAAGCTGGCCTATCTCGGCCGCCAGCGGAAGCTGGTCGTGCCGCTGTTTGCGGGTTTCTGCCTCTATTACCTCGCCTTCGTCGGTGTGACCTCATGGACCGCGCCGCTGCTGATGCGCACTTATGGGCTGACCCTGCCGCAGATCGCCAACCTGCTCGGCCTCGGCATGCTTATCGCTGGGGTCTCCGGCTACCTGCTCGGCGGCTTCGCGGCCGACACCCGCAAGGCCGGGCGCATCGGGCTGATGGCGGTGCTGCCGCTGGTCGCCCTGCCCACCGCGTTCGCGGGCTATGCGCCAGGCCTTGGCCTTGCCATTGCCGCGCTCGCCACGATCAGCCTGACCACGCCGATGCTCAACGTCGCGATGAACGCGACCGTGCAGGAGATCGTGCCCAACGACATGCGCGGCTTCTCCTACGCCTTCCTCAGCGTCGTCGCGGCCTTGCCCGCAGGCGCCGGAGGACCGTTCGCCATCGCCTTCGTCTCGGAGAAGGTGCTCGGCGATCCATCGCGTATCGCCGCCTCGTTCGTCCTCGTCGTCCTGCCCTGCCTTGTGCTGGCGGCGGCCTGTTTCGCGGCCGCCGCGCGCGCCTATCGCTCCGCCCCGGCGGATGGCGAACTGGCGCGCGTCATCGGCGCCAGCCACTTGTGATCTCTCCGGAGCCCGTACCATGCCCGACCCCAACCAGATGATTTTGGCCACCTTCATCCACAACAGCGGCGCGCACCCCGGCGGATGGCGTTGGCCCGGCGCGCCTGCCGTAGACCAGCACGACTTCGCCCACTTCGCTCACCTCGCCCAGACGGCCGAGCGCGGGAAGATGCACTGCTACTTCTCAGGCGATTCCCAAGGCTTTCCGAGCATTTCCGGCAAGGACGCCTTCGCCGCTACCGATTACGCGGGCAAGCTGGAGCCGACCACGCTGCTCGCCGCGCTGGCCGTCGTCACGAAGCACATCGGCCTGATCGCCACGGCCTCGACCACGTACAACGAGCCTTACGCGATCGCCCGCCGCTTTGCCTCACTCGACCATATCTCGAAGGGCCGCGCGGGCTGGAACGTCGTCACCTCCGCCAGCGACGGCGAGGCGCGCAACTTCGGGCGCGACCTGAACATGGACCACGACGCCCGCTACGCCCGCGCCGAAGAGTTCGTGGACGTAGCCAGGAACCTCTGGGACAGCTGGGAGGACGGCGCGATCCTGCGCGACCGCGACGCGGCACGCTACTTCGACCCCGCCAAGGTCCACGAACTGGGTCACAAGGGCGAGCACTTCACCGTCGCCGGTCCGCTCAATGTCGCCCGCCCACCGCAAGGGCACCCGATCATCGTGCAGGCGGGCGGCTCCGGCCCCGGCCGCGCGCTGGCCGCGCGCACCGCGGACATGATCTTCACCGCCGCCAGTTCAGTGGAAGTCGCGAAGGAGTTCCGCGACGACATGCGCGCCCGCGCCGCCGCCTTCGGCCGCAACCCGGATCACGTGAAGATCATCCCCTCGGTCCAGTTGATGGTCCGCGCCAGCGAGGCGGAGGCCCGCCGAGCCGACGAGGAACTGCTTGACCTCGTGCCCGAGGCTCTGGCCCTTCGCACCCTCAGCCTGCAACTCGGCGTCGATCTCTCGCACCTCTCGGTCAATGATCGCTTGCCCGACCTGCCCGAGACCAACGGCGGCAAGTGGGTGCAGCAGTCGATCATCCGCATGGCCCGCGAGGAAGACCTGCCGATCGGGCTGCTTGCCCGGCGCGTCGTCGTCTCGCGCGCCAGCTTCTCCTATACCGGCACGCCCGAGCAGGTGGCGGACTTGTGCGAGAACTGGTTCCGCGCGGGCGCTGCGGACGGGTTCTCGCTCTCGCCCAACTACCAGCCCGGCGTGCTGGAGGATTTCGTCGACCAGGTCATCCCCATCCTTCAGAAGCGCGGCCTGTTCCGCGCCGAGTACGAAGGCGATACCCTGCGCGAGAACCTCGGCCTGCCGCGCCCGGAAAATGCCTTCGTCGCCAATCCCGCGCTGGGGTGCGAACCCCGCATGTGGGCCTGACCGCTACAGCCACTTTCGAAGAGGAATAGGACCATGTTGAGCCGTCGTGATGTTGCCCGGGGTATAGGTCTGGCCGGAGCAGTCAGCGCGTTTCCCGCCCTCGCCGCGCAGAAAGCTGCCAGCCTGCCGACGCCCCCGAAAGGCCAGTGGACCCGCTTCGGCGAACTGCGCCGTGCGGGCGGCGTGCTGCACTATGCCGTGATCGGAGAGCCGGTTGTAGGCAAGCTGCCGGTGGTGCTGCTGCACAAGCTGGGTGGCTGGCTGTCCGACTGGCGCCATGTCGCGCCGATGCTGGCCGAGGGGCGGCAGGTCTATGCCTTCGACCTTCCCGGTCACGGCGGCTCGCGCTGGGACGGCCCGGCGCCCTACATCCAGAGTCTTGGCGAGACGGCCGCGCTGCTGGTCGGTGCTTTCGACGAACTCGGCTTCGACAAGGTGGACCTGATAGGCACCTCGCTCGGCGGCTGCCTCGCCGTGCCGCTCGCCGCATTCTGGCCGGAGCGGGTGGGCAAGCTCGCGCTCGTCTCCTGTGCTCTCGGCCATCGCCGCTCACTGGCCGAGATCAAGGTTGCGGTGGACGACAAGCAGGGCACCCTGTTCGACAAGAATGGCGACCCGGTGCCGACGCCGCCGGAACTGCTGTCAAAGACCTTCGGCATCATCAATACCGGCCCGATCAATGCCGAGGGCATCCTCAGCCGCAAGTCGGCGGGCAAGTGGATCCAGCCTTCCGAACGCGGTGTCGCGATCACCGAGATCGCCGGAACCATGAACCGGATCGAAGCCCCGACGCTGCTGGTCTACGGCCAGTTCGACAAGGCCTACCTCAAGTTCCGCAGCGCCGCGGAAGCCGAACTGAAGCGCGGCAAGACCATGATAGTCGAGAACTCGGGCGCCTTCGTGATGCAGGACAATCCGCCTGCCACGGCCCGTGTGCTGAAGGCCTTCCTCGACGAGGCGTGACTGGCGCTCAGTTCGGCTTGCGGGCGCACCATTGCCGGATGGTCGCCTTCAACAGCCGGACGGTGCGGGTCTCGTAGCGGTCCTTGAGAGTAATGAAGCCGAAGGCGGGCGCCGGAATTTCCGAGCCCGCCAGACGCTTCAGGGTGCCGTTCGCCAGTTCGTCGGCGACAGCCTCGCACGCGACCATGCCGATCATGCCCGAGTGCAGGATCATCGCCTTGACGAACGTGGTCGAAGACGCCTTCACCGACTTGCTCTCGCGCCCGTAACCGAACCGGCGCAGCATGTTCACGACATCGTCGTTGTCGATGGGATCGGCCGTCTCGTAGGCGCTGACGTGCGCCCAGACGAAGTCGGTGCCTTTGGCGAAATCGTCCTCGGTCAACGAGAAGACCGGGTGGTCCGGCGCGGCGACGACGGCATATTCGCGCTTGAACAGCGGCTCGAATTCCAGCGCATCGTCGGCGTAGCCCTCGGGCAACCCGCAGAACGCGAAGTCGAGATCGCCTGAAGACAGCAGATCGAGCAGCTGCGTCGTGTAGCCTTCGCGCACCCACATATCCACGTGGCCCGCCTGCTCGACGAACTGGCGCATGGCGCGGCTCATCGTATCGTTCATGATGATCGGATGCACCCCCACCGCCACCTTGGGCACGCGGTTGGCGGTGGCGAGATCGTGGAGGATGCGCTGCTCCTCCATCAGCATGAGGCGCGCGCGCTGGACCAGCTTCTCGCACATCTCGGTCGGCCGCACGCCGTTGGGGCCGCGCTCGAAGAGGCTGGTGTTGAACTCCTCCTCCAGCTGGCGGATGCTGAGCGTCAGCGCGGGCTGCGTTATGCCGACCATCTTCGACGCCTTGCGCAGGCTCCCGCTCTCGTAGATCGCGATCATCCGCTTGAGCTGCACGAGGTTCACGGGTTTTCCTTTGCCTTGGCGACCTAATCGGCGGACAATGTGGCATGTCCGCCGCCCGGCTCAAGTAATCAGCTCAGGTGAGCGTCGATCTCGCCGACGACGCGCGCGTTTTCCAGCTTGAGCACGCCATGCTTCACCCCGAGGAGATCGACGCGGCGGGCGTTGGGATAGTGGTGCGAGTTGGCAAGCGTGGGCTCCCACAAGTCATCCTCGGGGTTCATCACCAGCACCGGCTGCGCCACTTCGGCCATCGCGCCGAGGAAGTCGAAGCGATAGACCGAGATATAGCCCCATGGCATCCGCGCGCCGAGGCGCAGGCACTCGGCCATGCTGATGTGACGCTCCTCGTAGGAGATGCGCGGGTCGCTCAGCTCGCCGATGATCGCCCAGAGCTTTTCGACATGCGCCAAGTCCGGACCCGGTGGCGGGAACGCCGTGAGCAGGTTGGCGAGCTTGGCTTCGCGCTGCTCGGCCGGAAAGGCGGCAAGGCCGAAGACCACCGCGCGGCAAACCCGCTCCGGCAGACTGCGGGCAAGCTGCGTGGCGATGATCGAGCCGGTGTGAAAGCCCATGACGTCGAACTGCCCGGCGGGGATCAGGCCCTCAGCGGCGAGGTCGGTCATGAACTGCGCCATGATTTCGGCGAAGTCCTCGATGGTGACCGGCTCGGGCGGGGAATCGCTCATGCCGTAGCCCGGCGTATCGACGGCGACCACGGTGCGCTTCGCCGACAAGGGCTCCATCACCGGTAGCCAGTCGCCGCTGTTGCTAGGCGTCTGGTGAAGGCACAGCAGCGGCGGCATGGCGTCAAGGGTGTCGCACTTTGCGATGCGATAGTGGAGTTGGCCGAAGCGGCTCGGCGCATAGCCGCGCAGGATTTTGGACATGGTCAGTTCCGTTGGTCGGAGGTGATGCGCGAAGCCGCGCGGAAAGCGAGCAGCGACGCCGCGATGAAGGCACAAAGCCCGACGATCGCCATGGATCGACCCACCGCCGCCGGGGAGGCGAACACGGACTCGGTCAGCCACGCCACGGCCAGCGGGCCGAGCGAGGCGCCGATGATGGTCATCACGAAGGCATAGAGCGCCACCGCGAAACCGCGCACCTTGGTGGGCGTGATCTCCGAGATCACCGACAGCATCGTGGTTCCGTAAATGGCGCTGACCAGCATGATCTCGCCCAGCATGACCATGGCCAGCGGAGCGCTGCCGGACAGCAGCGGCAGGCACGAAGGAATGCCGAGTAGCGACAGGGCTCCGGCAAGCCGCGTCCGCCCACGCGCTCCCGAGCGCGCGCCGACACGGTCGACGACGACGCTGGCGACGAGCGCTCCGGCGACCGACCATGCGATCTGGCTGGTGCCGAGGCCCTTTCCGGCCGCGCCGACGTGATACCCGAAAGCGCGCGTGAGGAACACGGCGCCCCATCCCGTCGCAACCGAACCGCCCATCGCATAAAGCGCCAGCGATCCGTAAAGCGGCAGGAACACCCCGCGCTGCGCCGCCAGCAGGCCGAGCCCCTCGGCGAAGGAGAGCTTCGGCTCCGACCCGGTGACGGCATCGCTGCGGCGCGCAGGCTCGCGCAGTGCGAACAGCAGGATCACGATCAGCAGGCCGGATGCCCCGACAAGCGCGAAGGCGATGCGCCACGGGGCGAGTTCACCGATGATCGGCAGGCCGGCGAACACGCCCTTGGGCGCCAGGTCCAGGATCACCCCGCTGACCAGCGAGCCGAGGCCGTAGGCGATCATGCTGCCGAAGACGTAAAGTGCCATGGGCCGTCCCCGGCGATGCGGCGGGAACAGGTCGCTGATCATCGTGACAGCGCAAGGCCCCAGCACCGCCTCGCCGACGCCGATGAACAGACGCGAGGCGAACATCGACCCGAACCCCTGCGCAAAACCGCCCGCGATCGTCGCCGCGCTCCAGATCACGATCCCGCCGATAAGCAGGCGGCGCCGGTTCACCACGTCCGCCACGGCACCCAGCGGCAGTCCGACGGTGACGTAGAAGATGGAGAACGCGAACCCCTGCAGCAGCGCGATCTGCATCTCGCTGATCGAAAGATCGCGGCGAACCGGATCGATCACCAGAGCCAGCATCCCGCGATCGATGGTGGACACGATCTGCGCCAGAAAGAGCGTGCCGACGGTGACCCAGGCGACGGCGGGGCCGATGGCCCTGTCCGTTCCGGGCTGGTCAAGTCGCGTCATGGTAGTTCCTCAGATGGGGGCGTACCGACCCTTACCCCATCGGAAGGCGAGATCACGAAAGCGACGGTGATTATCCACTGGACGGCAAACCGCCGGACAGTGAGGATTTATCTATCGGTGCAACAGTTGCTCATCCGGCCAGGCACAGGCGATCCTCATGGCCAAGTTCCTGCGCCACGACATGGGCATCCTTGCCGATCCCGCGCGTCAGCGAAGCGGGCATCTCGACCTTGAAACCGCGCGTGAGCAGACCCTCCACGGCCCAGCGCACGCAGAAGTCAGCGGCCACTCCCACCACAGTCACGCAGTCGATTCCTCGGCCGGCGAGATCGCGGAAGAACGCATCCCGCTCGAACTCCTCGCCCTGACCGGAGCGGATGCGCAGGTCCGCTTGCTGCCACATGTCGAACACACCCTTTTCCAGTGTGTACAACGGGATGGCAGAATCTATTGCGGCTACGTCGAGCACGCTTACCCAGCCTGCGGTGCCCTTCTGGCAATGAATGGGGAACTGTTCCGCCTCTGCAGAACCAACATATTCCGCAACGACATGGGTATCGAACGTCATGAGCACGCCTGCCACCTCGCGCGGGTCGAGCGAGGCCAGCCAATCCTGCATCGGCGCGACGATCGCCTCGGCATCGGGGACCGGAAGCGCCCCGGAACTCCGCACGAAATCATGCTGCATGTCCACGACAATCACGAAACCGCTCATCGGACCCTCCGGGTACTGCTGATGTGCTTGACATATACTCACTGTGAACATAAGTAAAGCGCATCTTGCGCATAAGGGTTCAGGACGTGCTCCAGGATGAGGCCGAATTTCTGGCGGGTTACGATGCCCAAGGCTACGATCGCCCCTCGGTCGCCGTCGATCTCGTGCTCATGTCGATAGTCGATGGAGCCCCGGCGGCCCTGCTGGTCCGACGCGATGAGCACCCTCATGCAGGCAGTTGGGCGCTGCCCGGCGGGTTCGTTTCGGTCGATGAGGATCTGGACTCGGCCGCGCGCCGGGTGCTCGCCGACAAGGCGCACATGGACGGCGCCTATGTCGAGCAGCTCTACACTTTCGGAGCCCTCGAACGCGATCCGCGCATGCGGGTGATAAGCGTGGCCTATTTCGCCCTGCTTCCGGCGGATCGCTTCGCTGCCGCGCTGGAGGCCGATCCCGCGTTGTCGCTGGCGCGGATCACTATGCCGGGCGACGGCAAGGCGCAGGCTGCGGGCAAGCACGGCCGCCTGTCGCTGGCTTTCGACCACGCTGAAATCCTCGGCGTCGCGATGCAGCGGCTGCGGGGCAAGATCGACTACTCCTCCCTCGCCTTCGCGCTCCTGCCCGAGCGGTTCACCCTGCGCGCCCTGCAGGACGTGCATGAAGCGATCCTCGGCCAGTCGCTCAACAAGTCGGCCTTCCGCCGCCGCATGCTCGACCGGGGCTGGCTTGAGCCGACCGGCGAGCGCGAGACCGGGGCCTCGTTCCGCCCCGCCGAACTCTTCCGTTTCCGTCCGATCATCCCCAACGCCTGAGCAGGTCCACCATGGTTTTCACCGACATCGCCACGCGCACCTACAACCATAACTGGCGGCTCGACCCGATCGTGCGCAGCCTGCTCGACACCGATTTCTACAAGCTGCTGATGCTCCAGATGATCCGGCAGCTTCACCCGCAAGTGAACGCGACCTTCGAACTGATCAACCGCACCCGCAGCGTGCGTCTCGCCGATATCATCGACGAGGCGGAACTGCGCGCGCAACTGGACCATGCGCGCTCGCTGCGGTTCGGAAAGAAGGAACTGATCTGGCTGGCGGGCAACAGCTTCTACGGGCGCAGACAGATGTTCAGCCCGGAATTCATCGCGTGGCTGGGCGAGTTCCGCCTGCCGGAGTACGAGCTTCACCGGCGCGACGGCCAGTACGAACTGCGATTCCACGGCCCCTGGACGCACACGATGATGTGGGAAATCCCGGCGCTCGCGATCATCAATGAACTGCGCTCGCGCGCGGGCATGAAAGGGCGCGGCCGGTTCGAACTGGATGTGCTCTATGCCCGTGCCAAGGCCAAGTTGTGGGAAAAGGTCGAGCGGCTCTCAGCCCTGCCCGACCTCGTCATCTCGGACTTCGGCACGCGGCGGCGCCACGGTTTCCTGTGGCAGCGCTGGTGCGTCGAGGCCCTGAAGGAAGGACTGGGCGAGCGCTTCATCGGCTCCTCCAACGTCCTGCTGGCAATGGACGCGGACCTCGAGGCGATCGGCACCAACGCGCATGAACTGCCGATGGTCTACGCCGCCCTCGCCGACGGGGAAGAAGCGGTTGCCAGTGCTCCATACCGCGTGCTCGAGGATTGGCAGGCGCACTACGGCGGCAACCTGCTCATCGCCCTGCCCGATGCTTTCGGGACCGCGTCGTTCCTGCGCCATGCGCCCGAGTGGGTCGCGGACTGGACCGGTTTCCGCCCCGACAGTGCCCCGCCGATCGAAGGAGGCGAGCAGATCATCCGCTGGTGGCAGGACAAGGGCCGCGATCCCCGGACCAAGCTGCTGATCTTCTCCGACGGCATGGATATCGACAGCATCGAGGCGACCTATCGCCACTTCCACGGCCGAGTACGGATGAGCTTCGGCTGGGGCACCAACCTGACCAACGACTTCCGCGGCTGCGCGCCCTTCGCGACCGACGACCTCGATCCGATCTCGCTGGTCTGCAAGGTGGTGGAGGCGAACGGCCGTCCGGCCGTCAAGCTCTCCGACAATCCCGCCAAGGCGACCGGGACCCCGGCGGAGATCGAACGCTACTTGCGCATCTTCGGGGAAGCCGGGCGCCAGACCGCCGAAGTGCTGGTCTGACCGCTGCTGCGCCGGCGTTCAGGCCAGCGTGAACGTGGCCGATTGAAACAATCATCGTCATCCCCGCGAAGGCGGGGACCCATCTGATGAGGGCGCAACAGGAAACGGCAGCAGATGGGTTCCCGCTGTCGCGCGAATGACGGCGATAGAATTAGCGATCCGCGCCCAGTTGCCTTGGCGGCACTTCACGCCTTGCCCCCGATGCGGCGAGCAGCATCGCAAGACCCGAGGTCTGCGCCGCCGCATCGGTCGGCGACGATGTTTCCGACCAGTCACCCGCCACGGCCCGGGTGCCGCCATCGCTCAGGGTCCAGACGACTTCGGCGTTGCGATCGGCCCAGGCGGCGAGTTCCGGGCGTTCAGGCTCATTCGTCATATCGTCAAGCAAGTGCCCGAGATGAAAGGCGAACACACCCTTGAATATACGCCCGTCCGCACCGATCGA
>NZ_ALVC01000106.1:0-12866 GCF_000293195.2 Sphingomonas sp. LH128 | reverse complement strand
CGCGGCGCTCGGCGATCTTCTCCTCGATGCGGATGCCGACCCAGGTCGCGATATCGCTTTGAAACGGACGGATCACCGACCACAGAAAACTGTGGATCGTGGAGATGTGAAACAGTGACGAGACACCGACATCTTCGGATATCTCGCCGACGGCCACCTCGGTATAGGTGATGCAGGCAATCTGCTGTCCCGCGCGGCGCAGCGCCGAACCTCGGGTCCGGGCAAGGTGATCGAGTGCCTTGATCAACGAAGTAGTCTTGCCCGAGCCGGCACCCGCGACCATCACGAACGAACGCGGGACTTTGCAATCGAGGCAGGCGCGGACTTCGATGTCCGCCGGCGTGTCGGGGCTGCCGATCCGGCTGGTCACGCGGCAACCTCGCCATCCGGCTCGAGCGCGGCAGGGGCGTCGGGCCCGCCGCCGGTCACACCTTCCGCGCCTTCCTCGTCGTCGGGCTCTGGGTCCGGGGGTGCGATTTCAGCTTCGAGCCAGCGAAGACCGGCAGCGATGTATTCTGGCACAACCCAGGTTGCGGGGTCTTCGGCGAGTAATGCGAGGGCAAAGTCGGTCTTGCTGAAGCTCTTCGCCTGAACGCGCTTGTGAATGCGGTTGGCCAACTCGCAGAGATCCTTCTCATCATTCTTGGCGATGCGGAGCTGGAGCGGCTTTCGATCCTTGTGCTGGCACCAGTCGAGATTCTCGAGCGCGAACGCTTCCTCGAGCGTACGGCCTGCCAACGAAAGCGTGTCGCCGCCCCAAGTCACATCGGTGCGGCATTGATAGGCGACGCGCACAAGGGCGTCGTTGTCGTTGGCGCGTACCTGTGTTTTGTCGTCGGCGGTCGCCTCCCACAGCTCTGCGACGGTACCGCATTTCGGAAGCCATTGCAGAAGCGTTTGATTGGAGGTTGCAGCTCCCGGATGTCCGGCGATGCAGGCCTTGCCCGGCTTTTCAAGCGGCAGCTGATCGGTCGCCTCTTCGTCTTCGTCTTCGTCATCCGCGTCCACCACGGCGGCGTCCCCAACCGCCTGCACAGGGCCGTCTCCTGCGGTTGCAGCCCCCTCGACACCTGCCTCCAGCTGATCCAGCGGACCGAAGACACTGTCGAGGTCGGTGATGATGAGCGTGGTAAGACCAAGGAATTCGATCAGCGCCTTAAATCGATAGCCGAATGCGCCCCCGATCTCGAGGATCGTCAGATAGCTCGACTGGAGCCGCGGCGCGGCGGTTTCGATCATCTGCGGCAGGAGCAATCGTTCGACATTGCCTTCGACGAGCACGGCAGCATCCGCAAAGAAAAGATCGCAATGCGCGAGCTTGAGGTAGCGCTCGAGAAAGGTGCGAACATCGGCATCCGTGCTGTCGTAGAAGACGGAGAGATTGAGGATGTCCGAAGTCGAGGTCGCTTCTGCCCGGCTACGCCGGAAGTAGCGGATCGGCTGAAAGCCGCGCTCATAGAGGATATGAGTCGAATGCGTGGTGACAACTACCTGACTCGTATAGGCGGTGCGATCGGCGCCCTTGAGTGAAAGGATGTCCATGACCTTGCGGATGAAGGCCTGCTGCAACTGGGCGTGGAGATGCGCCTCGGGCTCCTCGATGAAGATCAGATGGACCGGCGGGCGGTTCTCCTCAATCGCAAGCCACTGAGCGTGCAGATCGAGAAGCTCGACCACCATGAAGATGAGGTTCTTGAATCCCAGACCATTGTAGCGGTCGGGCAGCGTCGGCGGGTCGGGTGCGCCATCATCGGGACCCAGCGCATAGTGGACCAGCGCGCCGTCGCGGCTGCTCATAATCTGCGCCGGATCGAGCGCCGATCGTATCATCATCCGCGGGTTCGACAGCCCGGGATAGCCGAGCTTGGCGAGGCTCCTTAGAGTCGGCTCGAACACGCGCTCGAGATGCTGGTTAAGCGAAACTTCGGATGCGGCGAGGGCGCGAAGGGCGTCGAGATCCTCGCCCTTTTGCTCGAGATTGCGACCGTAGAAACGGCTGAGCACGCGCGACAGGTCCTCCGCGCGGGCGCCGCCAGGACTATCCGACAAATGGCGCTGGGCATTGAGGAAATCGATCCGGAGAATGCCGCTTAAAATTTCGCGCCCGCTGCGATCGCGGCCGGCGAGCGATGCCGGGACATAGCCGACTTCGGCGACCATGTTGGCATCGAACTTCGCCGGATCGAGTATGAAGTAGCGTAGCTCATATTCGTCATTCAGATGCTCGCGCAGGTAATCGCGAAGGTGACGCGGCGCCGGGTCGAACACCGGCACATCATGCTCGTCCTTGTCGACCGCAGCGAGAGAGCGTTCGCGGGCCTCGGCATATCTGGCACGCGTTGCCTCCGGGTCGATCGGAGTATAAGCGACGCGCATCCCGACAAGCGTGCTATCCCACGCGAGGCTCGGCAGCAGATCGATCGCCCGGTGGACGTCCTCGGCGCCGATCTCCAGCCAGATATCAACTTCGAGGGTCGGCAGCGCGGCGCCTTCCTCACCTGCGCCGAATGCGATGATACTCGACCACAACTCCGCGCTAAAATCATGGATGCTGAAGCGGCCATGCCCGGTGAACAGCTGAAGCGCGTGCCCGACCGAGGTCTTTCCGCTGTTATTGGCGCCGACGAAAATGGAGATATCGGAAGCGAAATCGATAACGACGTCCTGCAACCTGCGAAAGTTGCGGATAGCCAGCTTCTTCAAATGCATCCTTATCCCCCGGTTCGCGTCATGCCGGTACTTCGCGCAGACCGCCAATTAGGTCAATCCTAGTTCCATTCTTGGCGCCGGGCGAGCATGGATATTGTGGATATTGCGTTCAGATTGGATGATGTCATCATGACTATGACAGGTATAAGACTCGGTTGGCAACGCCCGCTATCCACTCGGCGACCCTCCCTAGCGATAGTCGCGAACGCGCACGTTATCGAGCGTTCCGATCGAGCTGAGCGAATGGCAAGTTTCAGGATCGCTATGGGCCAAGCTGAACGACTGAATTGGGGCGCATTGCAACCCTCGGCGCTCGGTTGTCTATGAGCTGTGAGTGGCAGCTTTCGTCGGTCCGTGTTTCTGAAGCCGACATTCCCGAAAGTCCCAATTGCGATCTGCTCCAAGAGGAAATCCGAGCCGAGGTTACCGAGCGTTTGCTAGCCGGCGTACGACTTGATCCATTGATATGCCGCCAGAAAGGAACTAAAACGTTTCAGTGCAAATGCGGCTGGTCCGTTCGCGCGGTACAGTGCGCCGACAGGTAATGTTGGAATGCAAGGCTTGGGGGGTACTTTGCCTGGTCCGAATTCGTTGAACTCAGTTCGTAAAGCCGTGAACTCCCACTTTTTCGCTACGAGCACTATCGCCCGTCTGTTAGCGATGGCGGCAGGTGTCCTCATGCAAGCAGTGCCCTCTCCATCGGTCGCAGTAGCCAAGGGCACCGCACCGGAACTCGTTATTTTCGATAATGACTTCTGCGAGATCACGCCGGTGCTGCCTTTGCTTTCGGCGCCCAATGTTCGCGTGATCGGGCTCACCACGGTGACCGGCGACTGCTGGAGCGAGGAGGCGACCCTTGCGACCCTCTCGGATCTGGAAGTGATCGGCCGCACAGAAATTCCCGTCGCGTCGGGGGCTATGTATCCGTTGGTGAACACGCCGGATCGGATGGCTGCGGCGGAACCTATGCGCGGCGCGCTGGCATGGAAGGGGGCGTGGAACGCTGCAGACGAGTCGGGGCGCTATCACCCCGACGATCCGCATGCATATGGCCTTCCAGCCCCCTTGCCGAGGCAGACGAAAGCCGTGGCCCAAAGCGCGGCTGCCTTTCTTGTCCGCATGGTTCGGGAGCATCCGCATCAGGTCACGATATACGCCGCGGGACCAATGACGAACATTGCGCTGGCAATTCGCCTGGATCCGGAAATCCCCAAGCTGGCGAAGGCATTGGTATTTGATGGTGGGCACATCCGCGCCTTTGACGCTGAAGGAGAAAGTGATGCCGATTTCAACTTTGCGTTCGATCCCGAAGCGGCCCATGTCGTTCTGTCCGCGCCCTGGTCCGGCATCACGTCGGTCGGCGATCTTGCCGATGCGATCGTAGTGACACCGGATCTGCTTGCGCGCATCGATGCTCAAAAGACGGTATTGTCGGCCTACGCCTTGCGCCGATTGACGCCCGGCATGCCGTTATGGGATGCGGTAGGCGCGGCGATCATCGCAGATCCGTCGCTCGTAGCCGCCGCGCGCGATCTGGCGATGGACGTCGATATCG
This sequence comes from Sphingomonas sp. LH128, assembly GCF_000293195.2. Taxonomy (NCBI): domain Bacteria; kingdom Pseudomonadati; phylum Pseudomonadota; class Alphaproteobacteria; order Sphingomonadales; family Sphingomonadaceae; genus Sphingomonas; species Sphingomonas sp. LH128. Next base: position 8,602 of record NZ_ALVC01000106.1, on the reverse strand, counting down.
CCGAGGGCCTGTTCTATGGGCGCGCACGGGTGTGGAGTGCGGGGCGCACGCCGCCTCGTACCGCACGCCGGGTCCGCGTGATCGAGGCGGTCGACCGGGAAAGGCTGGAGCGGCAATACGTCGCTTCCCTCGCGCCAGGGCGCTGACGGCGCAACGCGAGGATACAGTTCAGGACAAGCCTTCGAGAGCGAACTTGGCGAGGATCGTTCGTGATCCCGGATCAAAATTGTCGTCCGCGATCATGTAGAGGAACGTTCGGTTGCCCTCGCGGCGGATCGCCACGCCTTCGAAGTTCTCTGAGATATCAGGCCGGGCGAATGTATGGAGTTGGCGCGTCCGGGCCTGCACGCCGTCCGAGCTTTCGGACAGCACCAGTTCTTCGACCATCACCGAAAAGCCCTGTCGCTCGCTCCAGCTTCGGCGCAGCATGATGTAGCGTCCGCCGCCGAGGGCCACCAGGTCGCTGGGCCGGTGATCGCCGGGCGCCGGGACGGACAGCGGTATGCTCCCCGCGACCGCGCCGGTGCCGAGCGCGGGACGGACCAGCATCGCGCTGGCCTGCCCGTCCGGTGCCCGCAGGCCCTCGGAGATGAGCAGGGTCTCGCCATCGGTGCTGGCAAGGGATTCGATGCCCTCATTGTCCGGCTGGCGAGAGAGCCAGGTATCGAGCCCGTGCAACCGCTCGGGGGTGCCGACCGGAAGGCCGCGGCGCATCGCATAGCGCAGTACCCGGTGATCTCGCTCCAGTGTGACGAGCACCGCTTGTGGTTTGCAGGAAGCGGCCGGGCACGGGCTATCGACGAAGTCGATCGCCTCGGCGTCGCTGCGCACCTTGCCCATCAGCGGGGCACCGTCGCTGTCCTGAAGGCTGGTGGAGCGGACTTCGTCCACTCCAACCAGCACGCCGCCGCGTTCGACCGGGCGGAAGGAATACCATGTTCCGTCCTGATCGCTGAGGCTATGAAGACGACCGGCAGCCCAGCGCAGCGAGGATAAACCGCCGAACCGTGCGTCGTCCGACGTGAGGTCCACCGCACCCATGAAGCGGAGGTGCGGGCCGAGGTCGAGCGTCCCGATCGACGCGGGCTGTGCGGACACCTGCACCCCCATTCCGGCAGTAACGCCGCCAGAATGCGGGTGCGGCATGGCGCAAGCCGACAGGAGGAGTACCAGTCCGCTCAAGATACATCCTGCGCTTGCTGCATTTTCGATACGAACGGGCACGCGTTTCCTCACAGCTTGGCGGTCAGCCCCAGGAACACAGTGCGGCCCAGGGTGTCGTACAGGGCGGGGAAGGTATTCCCGTTGCCGTAATCCGCGTTCACGCCGAGGTTGAAGTTGTCAACGATCGGGGGGTCGCGGTCGGCGATGTTGCGTACGCCGAAGCGCAGCACGAAATCGCCATCGGCGATGGGCACGCTGGCGGTCAGGTCGAAGTAGCTCGCTGCGCCGATGCGAGCATCGGCGATATCGCGGGCGCCGCCTGTCGCGCCGCTGAACACCGGGTTGCCGTCGTTGATGTCGACCTTCGAGCCACCGACGAAGCGCCAGGCCAGCGAGACCGTGGCGTTGCCAGGGGTCTGATAGCTCAGGCGGGCGACGTGGCGCCATTTTGGCGTCGGCGAGCCGCAGGTCGGGCCGAACAGTCCCGCGCAGTCATAGGACGCCTGACCGGGCAGGGGCGAGATGCTGCGGTCCCGCGTCCAGGTGCCGTTGGCGTCGAACAGCAGCCTGCCGGCCGCACCGATATCGGTGCCGTAGGCCAGAGTGGCATCGATACCGCTCGACTTGAGATAGCCGGTGTTGACATTGGTGGCGGCGACGTAACCGCCCGTCGTCGCAAGGCTACCGTTGGCGTCACGCCGGATCAGCGAGCAGAAGAACGGATCGGCGTTGTTAAGGCACTGCGAATAGGCCAGCGTCGGTGCCACGGTACCGATCAGGTTGCGGACCTTGATGTCGTAGTAATCGACCGTGAGAACCAGCGAGCGGGCGAAGCGCGGGGCAAGAACCAGCCCCATGGTCCAGGTGTCGGCAGTTTCGGGGCGCAGCGCAAGGTTGCCGCCGGTCAGCGTCGTGCAGAAGTTGGAGGCGCACTCGGCGATGGTGCCGTACTGAGCGGCAGTGACGCCGGTGTTGCTGCATTGCGCCTGGCTGCCGGTGGGCGAGGTGCCCGCACAGACGTCGGTGATCGAGGCGGACGACAGCGCCTGCGGGGCGAACAGTTCGACCACGTTGGGCGCGCGGATGGCCCGGTTGAAGCCGCCGCGCAAGGTCAGGTCGGGACTGGGCGACCAGTCGAGGCCGAGCTTGAAGGTGTCCGCCTCTCCGGCGTAGTTGTAGCTCGAATGGCGATAGCCGGCGTTGAAGGTCAGGCGGTGGATGAACGGCATGTCACCCGCGAGCGGGGCGACGAGTTCGACGAAGCCTTCCTTGACGTTGGTGCTGCCCTGCGCCGGGGCGGTGGCGCCGAAACCGGCAAGGTCACCGCTCAGCAGGTTGGCCGAGGGGGAGAGGTGGATCGCATCCTCCCGGTACTCGACACCGAAGGCCACCGCGACCGGATCGCGTGCGAACGGGCTGGAGATGCCGATCGTGCCGAGATCCCCGTTGATCGTCGCTGCGGCAACCTTCTGGGTGACCCGCCCGGTCGTGCGACCGCTGGCAAAGACGTAATCGGCAGCCTCGGGCGATACCTGGCCGAGCTGGAAAATGTTCAGCGGTGAGCAACCCGCATTGCCGGAGATGCACTGCACCGTGCCGCCCACATTACGCGCCAGGAGGGCGTCCTGCACCCGGCTGACGGAGACGTCGTTAGTTGCATCATTGGCGTATTCGACGCGGCCGTACTGGCCATAGACGTCGTAGCTCCACCCCGGCGCGAACGTGCCGCGCGCGCCGACGATCCCGCGCCACTGGCGGTGCCGCACGTCGTAATACCGCTGGCGACCGGCGACCTCGAGCCGCTTGGCGATTGTGCCCGACCACACGGCGGTTGCACTCCCGGCATTGGCGCCGCACAGGGCAGTCGCCTGCGAAGCGCTCAGCAGCGGGTTGTCGCAGTTGATGGTGTAAGTGCGGTTGCCGACGATCCCGGCCGGGGCGATCTGTGCCCGGGTGGTGTCCTGCATGAACATCACGTCGGTATAGAGTTCGATCGCATCGCTGACCTCATAATGCGCCAGCAGGCCCGCCGTGTAGCGCTCATCCTGCCGCTGGAGGTAGTTCTCCTTGGCCGAGTTGTAGGCCAGCGCGCCGGTATAGGGCACGAAGGTCGCCGTCCCGTCCGGGTTCGCGGCAAGGCCGCCGCCGGTGCCGCCAGTGCGGAAACGACCATAGGCGTTGGTGCCCGAACCGGTGCAGACATGGGTGTCGAACGGCGAGGCACCGCTCACCGTGCCGATGCCGCAGGCGGCGAAATCCCGGTCGATCGCGCCGACGGGCTGCGCATTGCGGTAGCCGAAGTATGCGCTGACATTCCCCCGGCCATCGGCGAAGTTGTGGCCCGCCGCCAGATTGACGTCGTGGGTCCAGCCGTCCCATCCAGCCTCGGGCACCTCGACGCCGAAGGCGCGCAGCTTGTCCTGCGCCCCCTTGTTGTCGTTCTGGGTCTGGTAGGCGCTGACCTGATAGTCGAGGCGGAGGCCCTCCAGGTCGCGCCGCAGCTTGAAGTTGACCACGCCGGCTACGGCATCCGACCCGTAGGCGGTCGAGGCGCCGCCCGTGAGTGTCTCCACCGAAGTAACGAGCGCGGTGGGAATGAAGTTGAGGTCGGCGACCGGCAGCGTCGGATCGCCCGGCATGAGGCGGCGGCCGTCGATCAGTACGAGTGTACGGCTGGGGCCCAGCTTGCGCAGGTTCACGGTGGCGATGCCGGGCGTTCCGAACGTCGACTGCCCGGCCGTGTTGCTGCCCGAGACCTGTGGCAACGCATTAAGCAGGGTATCGGCGGTGGGCGACCCCTGCAGCGCGATAGAGGTCTCGTCGACGGCGACCAGAGGTCCGCCGGTCACCGCAGGCGAGCGGACGCGGCTGCCGGTGACGACGATGTCATTGGATATCTCGCTATCGGCTGGGACGCCCTGCGCATGGCCAGCGGCAGGTACGATGGCGCTCAGAGCGGCGCCAAGTGCGACAGATGAAAACAGGCATGCGCGAACAGTCATAATCTACCCCTCATGAGCTTCAGGCCCCTCTCGGCGTGATCGAAGCTCGCGCGGCCCGATTCTGCCTGATGCCCGGCGGGTCGAGAATCTCCGACTTCACCGTGCCAATCCCTTCAAACAGGGGTGTCATAAAAAACGATTTAGTCAATATGATGACGGTGGAAAATCTGACATAGCGGTAATTCTCAGCATTTCCTCATCACAGTCGCTCGGAAAATCATATGAATCGTTTTATAAGAATTTTCCTAACCTTGCTGGCGGCATCGTGCCAGCCGGCGATCGCTGCGGCGCAGGCCGGCACCTCGTTGCCAAAATCGGCCCCGGAATACGTCATATATGACAATGACTGGAGCCTCGGCACACATGGCTCCGGCTACGTATCGCAGCCTGCCCTGCTCATGCTGCTGGCAGATCCGAACGTCCGGGTGCTCGGGCTGACCGCCACCAGCGGCGATTGCTGGCGGGACGAGGGCGTGGCGAGCCTGCTGCGTTTCCTTGAGATCGTGGGTGCGGTGGATATCCCGGTCTACAACGGCGCAGTGCTGCCGCTGGTGAACAGCGCGGCGCGGCATGCGCAGTGGGAAAGCCGCTATGGCAAGACCTACTGGAGCGGGGCCTGGAACGATATCGCGCGCGATGCCGCCGCCCACGCCGAAGACCCCTTTCGGATCACGGCCCCTGCGGACGGCATGCCAAGGCTTAAGCCCCAGTCGCAGAGCGCGATCGCTTTCATGATCGATGCCGTGCATCGCCATCCCGGACAAGTCACGATCTACGCCGAGGGGCCGCTGACCAACATTGCCCTTGCGGTCCGGCAGGATCCCGAGTTCGCGGGGCTCGTGCGCCGGATCATCGTCCAGGGCAGTTCCGCGATATCGGCCCATGACGATGGCAGCCGGGCGGCGGAGTTCAACTTCCTGTTCGATCCGGAGGCGGCCGATGTGGTGACGACGGCTCCCTGGCGCGAACTGGTGTTGCTCGGGCATGCTTCCGATCATACCGAGCTGACGCCTGCGCTCAGGGCCCGTATGGCGAAGATCGAAACTCCGGGAGGGCGCTATGCCACCGACAATGCCTCGGTGGGGATGCCGCTATGGTCGCAACTCGGCGCGGCGCTGATCGTCGATCCTGCGGTCGTGCGTGATTCCGTCCGGGCTTTCGTGGCGGTGTCGGTCGATCACGATGCGACTTACGGACGGACGCGGACGTGGCCGGTCGAGGCGCGCGATGTCGTGCCGTTGGGTTATCGTCCGGCGACGATCGTGACGCGGGTGGATTCGGCGCGGCTGATCGATCTCTACCTCGCGGGTCTATCGCGCCCGGTTTCTCCGCGGCGAGATCACTGACGGCGGGCTACCCTGCCGAACTGCGCGGCGAATGCGCCTCCCAGCAGGCAGACGATGGCCATGAACCAGAAGCCGCCGGTGTCGGCCGGCCCCGACCAGCGGCCGATCAGCAGCGTCACGCTACCGATGACGATACCATGCACCAACCCCGCGAACAGGCCGAGGGCTGCAGGCAACTGGTTTGGTGCCACGATCGTCCGCAAGGCCTGCATGCCGCCCGCCATGGTCGCACCGAACGTGAAACCGTGCAGCAACTGAGCGGCCAGCAGGGTGCCGAAGGGCGGGTCCAGAGCGCTGATCGACCACCGCAGTACCCCTGCGGCCGCTCCGGCAAGCAGCAGCTTCACCGATCGCTGCAGAGAAGGCGGCACATCGGCGGAGCCGCTGCAGAAGGCCAGCACCGCCACCTCCGCTCCGACGCCGATGGCCCAGAGCAGGCCGACCGAACTCGCACTGGCACCGTAGACGGCCATCCAGTGGAGGTTGGCGAAAGTGTAGTAATAGGCGTGGCCGGAATTGACGAGCGCGACCGCCAGCATCAGCAGCCATACATCCTTGCGTACGACGAGAACGCCAAGACCGCGCCGGGGCGAAAGATCGGTCGTGGCGGCGACGTGCGCTAGCGCCGAACGAACCCCGGCGCTTCCCCACAGAACGAGGCCCAGCATGAACGTCTCGGCCGCGATCACCGTCCATGCGCCGAACCTGTCGATAGCAAATCCGCACGCGATGCCGGAGGCAGCGAAGCCGAGGGAGCCGCAGGCACGCAGTCTCCCCCAGTTCGTGTCCGGAAACGAAAGCACCATTCCGTCCAGCAACGGCAGCAGAGCACCGCAGAAGACGCCCGACGCGGCGGCCAGCACGAGGATCGAGCCTTGCGCATGGGCCGCTCCCATCGCTGCCGTAAGGAGCATCGCCAGCAAGGCGACAAAAATCGTCAATCGGCGGAGTCCGAGCCTGAGCGCCGTGCTTGGAAGCGCCAGTTGCCCGAAAGTCGTCGCCATCATCACGATTGCCCCGGCGAATGCGATTGCGGGTCCCGCGAACCCGCGATCCGCGAGCCAGAGCGGCATGTAGGGCGTCACGATGCCCAGGTAACCGTAGTATGCCGGGTAGACCAGCGATAGGCCACGCACCCGTCCATCGCCTGCCTGTGTCGCTGTCGCCATCGGTCGATCCGGTCATTTTAAGATCAATGCAGTTCGTCGCCCCGCTTTCGGGCGGGTTGCGCTTGTCTAATGCCCGCGGCGGCCCCTATCGTGAAGAGAGTTCTTCCGCCGATGCGTGCGGGAGCCAGCGAGGATCAATTACACGGTGAAGCAGCCGCGCATCACGATCAGGGACGTCGCTCGAAAGGCAGGCGTCTCAATCGGAACGGTCTCGAACAGTCTGAACGATCGTCCCGGCGTCAGTAACGATGTGCGTCGGCGCGTGCTCAAGACCGTCAAGGATCTCGGATATCGGCCGAACCGTGCCGCGCAGGCCACTCGGACCGGGAGATCCGGCACGCTGGCGTTCGTCACGCCCGACTTGCGCAATCCCTATTATCCCCAACTCGCGCAGGCCATATCCGAGGCCGCGCGCGAGGCCGGATATGCCATGCTGCTCGTCGATACCGGCGATGGAGTAGACGAGCGGGAGCGGATCGAGCAGGTCGAGTTCGCGGGCGTCGACGGCATCCTGTGGTGCCCGGCGACGTCCGAGGATGTGATAGCAGGGAGCTCGGTGTCCAAGCCGGTCGTGGTCATCGACCATTGGCTGCCCGGCCGCGACAATGTCGTCGCAGACTACCGTCTGAGCGGTAAGCTGGTCGCGGATCATGTGCTGCGGGCTGGTTACCGTTCGATTGGCCTGATATCCGGCCCGCAGGACATTTCCGTGGCACAGCAGCGCAGGGATTCCTTCTTGGAGTTCGTTGCCGGGATGATACCTGTCGCCTGGGAGGTGCGTCACCCGTTCGACATGCGTCTGACGGACGAGGCGGTGGCGGCGATCCGGGGAGCCGAGGCCGATGTCATCGTATGCTGTGACGACCTCATGGCGCTCGGCGCCCTTTACGCAGCACGCGAGGCAGGCCTCGCGGTTCCAGACGATGTGGCGATTATCGGCCATGACGACCTGCCGTTCTGCTCTGTCACTTTCCCCGGGATCAGCACCGTGAGGCAGCCACTCGAAGAATTAGGAAAGGAAGCGGTTGATCTGCTCCTGGCCAGGATCAAGGATCCGGAAAGACCGGCGAAGCGCGTGACGCTGGAAGTCTGTTTCATCGAGCGGGAGTCGACCGGGAATCGGGTTGATCGTCTTACCGTCGGCGAAGCACCGTGATGAATGGCTCTCCGAGCCACCTGCCATGGTTCACGAAGTACCGAAGATTTTGTCGCTAAGGGCCAGCAGAAGGAACGAGGACTTTCGATTGCGTCAGAGGCTCGACGTTTTCGTATTGGAACGCCAAGTCTGGCATGGGTCGCGCCGATCTCGGGGTTGGTGCGGTGCCCAAATCCAAGCGCACCGTTCATTCGAGGCTTTCCTGGCTAAATTAAGCCGTTCGCTGACTCCGCAAGTCAGGCTAGCCCGAGAGAAGCTTTCACTCATCGACATTGGGTTTGTTAGTGGCAGGTTCGAGGGCGTAGCAGTCGTCACTGCGCGTGTTCGAGATATGGGGAGGGGCGGCCGCCAAGGAATATGTGCCATCAATCTCGGCTTGGCGGAGCATCTCCTCCTGACCGGACTAACTGCTTGGTCTGAGTCACAGCGCCCGAAACAGCCGTCCAACCGCATGGGAACTTCCGCCTTCCTCGGTAAATTCTCGAGACCGGACCGAGCACTCAGTTCAGATTCCCGGCCCCGACAATTAAAGTTGGACCGAGCACAAAGTTGCAGATTTCGCTGCATGCTACCATTTGCGGTCATTCGGTCTCGGATTTTCGCCCCCAGGTCTCGGCAGGCCGATTTTTGCTGTTCCCATGCTCTTCGGCCTGACCGATCGCGCAAATCCGACGATGACCCGGTATAATGTTCTCATTACGTTCTAAGTGTGATATGCCCGGCGCATGGCCGATACCGAAGTCCGGAAGATCATTCACGTGGACA
>NZ_ALVC01000105.1:0-5444 GCF_000293195.2 Sphingomonas sp. LH128 | reverse complement strand
CCGACGAGGGCAGCCGACAGCATGTTCCCGATCAGACCGTAATCCTCGATGCGGTTCGCCATGCCCTCACCCACCATGCGCGAAGGAGGGGTAGTCGGTCATGCCGCCATCGACGAAGACGGTTGTGCCGGTGATATAGCCGGCAACGTCGGAAGCAAGAACGACGGCCATTCTGGCGATGTCTTCCGCTTCTCCGATGCGACCAAGAGGGATCTTGGTGAGGAGATCCTTGTAGGTTTCCGGATCGCTCCATACCGCCTTGTTGATGGGCGTGCGGATCGCGCCAGGAGCGATGCACAGCACCCGCACGCCATGGGGAGCAGCCTCCTGCGCCAGCGACTTCGACATCATCGACACGCCGGCCTTGCTAGCCGTGTACGCGCTGTAGCCGGTCCAGGCGATCACCTCGTGAACGCTGGAAGTATTGAGCACTACGCCGGACTTCTGCGGGACCATGCGCTTCAGTGCAGCGCGGGCGCAAAGGAAAGCCCCCTTGAGATTGATGTCGATGACCTTGCCCCAGGCATCGGGTTCAGCTTCCCAGCCCAGCGCGGCGTGGCCATCGATCCCGGCATTGTTCACCAGGATGTCGATCCCGCCCCAAGCCTCGTCGATCTCCTCGAACATCGCCTCGATCGCTTCGGCGTCGCTGATGTCGGCCATCAGTCCCAGCGCCTTGCCACCGGCTGTCACGAACTGCTTCACCAGCGTGTCGGTCTCTTCAGGATTGACGAGGTAGTTGATGGCTACGCAGGCGCCTTCGGCAGAAAAGGCCTTGGCGATGGCCGCACCGAGCCCGGAATTGCCCCCTGTGACCAGGACGCGCTTGCCCGTCAGGTCTATGTCCATCGCTCTCCACCTCGCATGCTAAGGGCCGTTTGAATCCGTTGCAATTAAAAGCGAATATCGATGATCGAGGTTCCGCTGGGGGAACGGCCATAGTCAGCAGTATGAGGCTCGACGGGTCGGCGGTGCTAGTTAGATCCACCCCCGCCATTTGAACCAGATATAGGGCAGCAGACCCGATACAAGACACAGGATCAGCGCGTAGGGATAGCCCAGTTCCCAACTCAACTCTGGCATGTTCCTGAAATTCATGCCGTAGACGCCCACGACAAGAACGGGCGGGACACCTACGACTGAGGCGACTGTAAGTACCTTCACGACATCGTTCTGCTCAATGCTCAGAAAAGCGGCTGCAGCGTCCTGAAGCAGCTGGATGCGCCCTTCAAGACTGGTCTCGAACTCATCGAGCGAGTTGATGTCATGCCGTATGGAATCGAACCGCTCTTGCATGAGCTGATCAAGGTCCGGTGTGCAACGATCCAGAATGAAGCTGACCATCCGGCCGAGGCTGAGAAACGCATAGCGCACGCGCGATGCCTGATCGCTGGCCCGCCCTACATCACGCATTATCAGACGTATCTTGCGGGTTTCCCGCTTAAGCCCGGGCCGTTCCTCTTCTTCAAAGAAGAGCAATTGCGACGCTTTGGATACGACTGCTGACGCCTGTTCCAGATGATCGGCAGCCCGACCGACAATGTCCTCGAGCAGCGTTGCCAGCACACTTGCTGCGCTTACGTCCACGTCGTGCCTGAGCTTTTCACCGACCGCATCGAACGGTTCCAGATAATCATATCGCACCGTGATCAAGGTATCGGGGGTCAGGATGAAGCCGGTTGGCGCATTGCTCCACTCCCCGGCGCCGGTACCCGAAATCAGAGCCGCGCTCATATAGAGGACGTCGCCATCTGCGCGTAGCCGGCTCGAAGCCTGGATCTCGCTCAACGCTTCGCGGGCCGGCAGTTTCAAACCACATCGCTGCTCGGCAATGGAGCGCTCATCAGGGTCAGGCGAGAGCAGGTCGATCCAGACGCCACTCGCGCCACTCTCGGCTTCTGGGAACGATCGCAGCATGGATTGATCCTAATCGCCCTGTTAGAAACGGATGTGGCCCTCAGGCCATGCTGAGTGCAAGGCATTCGATCATGAGCACGCCTGATGATTGGGAACTACGGTCAGACAGTTTTGTTTCTGTTCTGTAACAATGTCGTTGTTCTTGGAGAGGCAATCATGGGTAAGGGAATTGTTCTTTGGCTGCTCGGCATTCCGCTGCCGATAATCCTGCTTCTCCTCCTGTTCTGGCACTGACCATGGTTGAGCCTGCACATCCGCACGTCAATCCAGAACTTTACCCCAGCGGGGCCCCTGCTGGCGAACTCGGATCAGCCATATCATGGTCTGCGATCCTGGGAGGTGTGATCGCCGCCATCTCCGTCACATTGGTGCTCATGATCCTGGGATCCGCCTTTGGACTGGGGTCTGTATCCCCATGGCCAGGCGTCGGGGCAAAAGGCTCCGCATTTGCGATCGGGGCCGGCATCTGGATGATCGTGACTCAATGGCTGGCCTCGCTCAGCGGCGGCTATCTTGCAGGTCGTTTGCGCACTCGCTGGCACGGTCTGCATAGCGACGGGGTGTTCTTCCGCGACACCGCGCATGGCTTTCTAACTTGGGCGACTGCAACGGTCTTTCTTGCTCTCGTTGCCGTTCTTGCGGGCGCTCTTGCCAATCCAGCTGTTCCCACGGTCGATATGGAAAGTACGCATGCAGCCGCCGATGCGATGAGAGAGGCGGCGGTGACGTTGGCTGGCTTTACCGGACTGTCCCTTGTGGTTGGCGCCTTTATCGCCAGCGTAGCCGGTGCTGTCGGGGGCAGGCTGCGAGATCTTCATCCCTGAGTGCATGGCGCTGGACGATTCCCTTAGCCGATATCAGCGGGCCTCGGTTTGACGGGTCGCCCCCGACCCGCTTCCCCGCGTCGATTGACAGAAGGGTGGAAAGTTGCCGCGCCTTGGCGTGTTCGAAGGTGGAAAGGGCTACCCGACATTTCGAGTTCCTGGATCCAGTTGCTAGGTTGCCCGATTTCCCAGGTTGTCCCGGCGCTGGCACCGATAAGCGCGATGCCGATCGCGAATTCCCGAAAGCCTGCTTACAAATCGGATCAATGATAAGCCCTAGTAACCGGCGTGTCTGGATCAAACCGGGCTTATCGTACGATTCCCGCAGGAAACCATCGCCGGCCTCGACCGGGCGGCAACTGCAGATAGGACACGCATGACGGATCGCCGTATTGCAATCGATGCCGCTGACGGGTCGATGGCCGCGCTGTTTTCCATCGCTTCGCTGGCGCAGGTTCTGATGGCGAAAGGTGCGCTTGCGCCGTCGCAAATCGACTTGGCTTTTGCATCGGCAGCCTCCTCGTGTCGTGCAATTGGCATCGATGGCGGTTCGCAGCTTATCGAGTTGCTTTTCCCGACAGTGGCGAGTCCTATTCTTGGGGGCCTCACCGGAGCAACGGCAGCGGATATGCGCCAGTAATTTCGAGGTTATTTAGCGGAAACGTGGTGTTGCTCGGGTTATCGGGAACATTCCCACCGGCCGCTCGCTCCAGTTCAAAGCAACAGGAGGATCCCATTATGAACATTAAGGTCGCCGCCGGATAGCGCTGATCGTCGTGCTGGCCTCTGGCACGAGCGCGTGCTCGCATGGCGCCACGCGGGGCGGTCTGATCGGCGGTGCGGGCGGCGCGGCTGTCGGAAGTGCGACGGGTCTGGGCACAACTAAAGGTGCTGTCGTGGGCGGAACAGCAGGCGCCATCATCGGAGACAAGGATAGGTAAGCTCGAATCCAGGCGCTGCAGCAGCTAGGGCCTGCATCTTCCAAGATGTCGGTCTGTCCACGCTCAGTGCCAGTTTCAGTGGCGCGCCACCTTTCTTTGCCGTTCAGATTACTATTGTTTCGTACCTGCTCGTTGGCGCGGTGGGCATCGCTCGGGCCGCGGTCATCGACCGCTTTGGCCCTAACCGGGCACGCGTGAAATCGCGGTGGCTTACGCTTGGCTCGATCTTTACACCCTGCTCATGGATGTTCTTGACATTCGGCTTTGGGCTCTACGTCGCGGATTTCAGCAATTATGACGCCACGTACGGGTCGCTCGGCGCAGCTATGGTACTGCTCACGTGGCTGTATTTTTCGGCCTACGTGCTTTTTCTGGGTGCCGAGCTGAATTGCGAGTTAGAGCGGCAGACATCGAGCGACACACCCCTGGGGAAGAGCAACCGTTAGGAAAGCGCAAGGCCTACGCCGCAGACACGGTGGTTCATACCGGCTGACGGGTTAGCCGGAGTCGACAGCTTTGGGGAGTTGCGTCGCAGCAGTTGCGCGGCCTGAACGACGCCAACGACGCCTAGGAACCCTTACTACAGTCGAGCCATTGCAGACCCTCAACATCCAATTCGTGACACCCAGCTGCTGACGGTCTGCCAACCCGGCAGGTGTCAATCTTCTCAGACCTTCATGAGTCAGTTCCCGCTCGCTGGGAGCCGACAGTTGCCTTCACTCGGAAAATCTCTCGTGGGATCATCCCGCTAATCAGTCACTAGCTTGCACGCGAAAGATCGGGTATGATTTAATCATATTAAGTGGAGGTAGACATGGCCGCGAAAGCAATTTCGGTAACGCTCGGTGAGATGGCATCGCATGCTGAACGACATCTGGCTTCCGGTCGATATGCCTCGATGAGTGAAGTGATGCGGGCAGGCCTGCGCGCGCTAGATCGTGAAGAGGCGGTGCTGGATGAACTGATCCGGGTTCGCGTTGCGGAGGCTTTGGCCGACCCTCGTCCCCCAATGGCGCTCGACAAGGCCTTCGCTCAGGTACGTGCTTCCGTCGCCAAAGCATGACCTACGACGTCCAATTGTCGGCATTGGCGATCGAAGATCTGATCACACTTCACCAATGGGTAAGCGCGGAAACTGACCTGCCCACTGCAAACGGCTACCTTGCCAGGATCGAAGACCGCATTGCCGGGTTGGCTGATTTTCCTCACCGCGGATCCCCTCGCGACGACTTGATTGCAGGTCTGAGGACACTCACATTCGAACGTCGCGTGTTGATCGCATATACCGTTGACATGGCTATCGTCACCGTACAGCGAATTATCAGCGGCTCCCGCGATTTGGTCGCGGCCCTGCACAACTCTTGAGGTCTACGGCTCTCATCGCCGTAAGTGGTTCAGCTCCCGACCCATGCCGGACTCTCAGCGCTCGATTTTCGATCCCTCGCAGCAGACATTCCGCTTTTTCTGGGAGCTGTCGACCAACCTAAGACGTTTGCCGGTCCACCGCCAAACGGCAGCTTGCTACAGACCCGCTCGTTAGATCGATGACGCGACCTCAATGAGCAACAAATCCACCATCGACGGGCAAAGCAGCGCCGGCAACGAAACTGGCAGCAGGGCCGCGAAGCCACAGGACTGCGGCTGCGATTTCCTCAGATCGACCAAGGCGGCCGATCGGTTGATCGCGGAGGACCTGCCCCATCGCTGTAAGCGCGCATTTCGTAGCACGTTGCTTCCGGAGGCAGTGCGGCCATCATAGTTG
>NZ_ALVC01000104.1:0-7927 GCF_000293195.2 Sphingomonas sp. LH128 | reverse complement strand
CCGCCGGGTCGAGCACCGCAAGCCCGCCCTGCTGCGTCAGCGCCTGCGTGGCAAACGCGACGGAGCCGAGCGCGGCGACGGTCAGGAGAATGCGGTGGGCGGGCTTCACGGCGTCGTGTTAGGACAGCCGGAGTCAGGCGGGAAGAGACGAAATGCGCCTTTATCCTCCCTGTTCCGCAGGAATGGGGAGGGGGACCGCCGACGAAGTCGGTGGTGGAGGGGGAGAAACCCCTCCGTCAGCCCTGCGGGCTGCCACCTCCCCATTCCTACGGAACAGGGAGGGTCAGCGATCAGCGATAGAAGATGTGGTTATCCACCTGAGCCAGCTTCGTCAGCTTGCTCCAGCGCGGCGACACGCGCTTGGCGTGGAAGAACAGCGCACCCTTGGCCTTGCTCTTCCAGGCGCCGTCCTCGGCGATCTGGGCGATCGCGACGGCTTCCTGCCAGCTGGGCGAATTCTCGCGCACGGCAGGCATCGAGCGGCCGCGAATGAACGAGAACTGCGAGGGCTGGTAGACCACGCCGCAATAGCTCGTCGGGAAGCGGCCCGACTTGGTGCGGTTGACGATCACACGGCCAACGGCGAGCTGGCCTTCCAGCGATTCACCGCGTGCTTCGAAGTAGATCGCGCCGGCCAGGCAGCGCATGTCGCGCGACATGTCATCCGGCGTCTCCTGCTGAGACACCAGTTCCTGAAGGGAATCCGCATCGGGGGCGTCTGCTTCCTCGGTCTCGGTCTCGGCGGCGGGAAGCGCCTGCACGACCGGTTCGGAAACGAACTGCGGGGTGGGCTTCGTTTCTACCAGCGTCGGAATGAAATCCGATGCGGCGGCGCCCGAGCCCGTGGCGCCTAGAAGAGCGGTGAGAACCGTCGCGGCCAGCGCAATCGCGCTCGCCCACTCAACTTTCTTTCGCATTCAAACTTGATCAAAGGCGGTGAACCGGTCCGACACAGGCTGGAACGGAATGCCACGAAGTGACGTTCTGTTTCCGTCGAGCCTGCCGACGATTCCCCGTCTGCGTGCTAGCCGGACAAGCCGAAGTGCTGTCCGAGCCGCTTTCGCGTCAGTGAAGGGGGCCTTTAGGCTGTGGGCCGGGCAAGTCAACCCGCACCGGGTCAGGCCCCGATGAAGCGTTCGGCGTCTACGCCATCGAGTTCGACGATCCACACGTCGGGGTCCTGACGCTTGCGCCGGTCTAGGTACTCCTGAAATTCGAACGGGTTTTCAGGATCCTGAGTCTTGGAGCAGCGCCAGCGCCGGGTGCCGTCGAGTTCGGGCATCCGTTCATGAAGGCGCACATTCGATCCATTGTGCGAAAGAACGACAAGGATCGTCCCGGCGTCCTGTTCGCCTTTAGCCAGCACCGTCGCGAATCCGCCCTCGCCATTGACGCGGCGAATCAGCGCGGAAACCTCGAGGTGAGCGGGGAGGCGGGAATCCATCAGGCTTGCGGAATCGAATAGCCGGGCAGGCTGGAGAGCGCGATGCGCGATCGCATGAACGTTCCGGTGCCGCGCCCGCATTCCTCGCCGTCCTCGTCGATCAGCCAGGACTCGGCCACCAGCACGCGGCGGCGACCGCTCACCCAGCGGCCCTCGCACACGATACGGCCGCCCTTGATGGGCTTGGACAAGTGCAGGTTGAACGAGGTCGTCAGCAGGAAGCGATCGGTGACGTGAGTGTTGGCAGCGTAAAAAGCCGCATCGTCGAGCATCTTGAAATAGATGGTCCCGTGCGCCGCGCCGGCCGCATGGAAACAGTCGGGCTCGACCAGGAACGTGATGCGCGCATGCCCGTCGCCGACGATTTCCAGCTTCGAGCGGAACATCTGGTTGATGGGGGCGGAGGCATAGAGCCCCTCCAGCGCGCGCCAGTGAAGCCCGGCGCCGCCCTGAATCTGGCCTTCGGCAGTGTCTTCAGGCTGCATCGCGGTCGATGACGTTGCTCAGCAGGCTGTAGAGCGCTTCGGTGCCCGGAGCGGCCAGCAGCGCTTCGTGCATGCGCTCGTCACGCATCATGCGCGAGATCGCCGCCAGAGCATGAAGATGTGTCGCGCCCGCGCCTTCGGGGGAGAGCAGGCCGAACACGAGGTCGATCGGCACGCCGTCCGCGGCTTCGAATTCGACTGAGGAAGCGAGGCGCATGAACACGGCAACGGGACGCGTCAGCCCCGCCATGCGCGCATGGGGGATGGCGATGCGTCGCCCGAACCCGGTGCTGCCAAGCTGCTCACGCTCGGTGATGCGCGCCAGCACGGCCTGATGGTCGAGACCATAGACCGAAGCGAACCGAGCCGCGAGGCGGTCCAGGATGATGTCCTTGCTGTCCGCGTCGAGGGTGATGACAGCCTCGGGCGCCAGCGAAAAAAGCCCACTCATTGCGTTTCTGATACTTGACCGGTTGCCAACATTGCATGCTCCGAAACCCCCGGCGGAAAACCGGGGGTTCGTTTCTTCCTCTCGTTGCGATCAGAAGCTGTGCGCGAAAAGCGTCAGTGCGGTTCGACCCAGCCGATCGACCCATCACCGCGGCGGTAGACCATATTATGTCGCCCGGTGCCAGCATTTTTGAAGAAGAGAGCCGTAGTATTGCGCAAGTCGAGCATCATTACCGCGTCCGAAACGGTGGCTTCAGGAACGTCCACCCGGGTTTCGGCAATGACCACCGGGGCGTCGGCTTCGAGGTCGTCCGTGTCGTTGTCTGCGACGTTCTCCTCGAAGATCGTGTAGGCGGCGTCCTCGGCCGCATTGGCATGGGCCGTCTGTTCGGAGCGGTCCTTCAGGCGGCGCTTGTAGCGGCGCAGCTGCTTGTCGATCTTCTCGGCGGCCTGATCGCAGGCGACATGCGCGTCCTGCGCCATGCCGCTGCCCTTGAGCACGAGGTTCTGCATCACGTGCATGATGATGTCGCACTTGAACGCCCCCGCCGGCGCTCGGCCGAAAGTGACGTGAGACGACAGCGCCCGGTTGAAATACTTCTCGATGATCGCCGTGAGCTTGTCGTTGGCGTGGACCTGCAGGGCCTCGCCGGTTTCGACCTGGTGACCAGAGACGCGGATATCCATGGGCGTTTCTCCTTAGACTTAGAGTTCAGGCACCCCAGAGCGGGGTATCGACCGACTTGAGAAACTCTGCGTGCGCAGAGAGTTCCGCCTCGGTAGCCGCGTGGGGACGCGGCTGACGGAAAATACGGTTCTTCGTGTTGAGAACCTTGATTTCCGTCACGATCTCAGTGGTTTCTGCAGAAAGTTCGAGGCCGATCTGACGGCCTCCCCGCAGTTCCACGTAAACTTGGGCAAGCAGTTCGGAGTCGAGCAGCGCGCCGTGCTTGGTGCGGTGACTGCGGTCGATCCCGTAGCGACTGCAAAGCGCGTCGAGCGAGAGCTTGGCGCCGGGATGGCGCACTTTGGCGAGCGCCACGGTATCGACCATGCGCTCACGCGAAACCTCGGGAAGCCCGCATAGCTTCAGCTCGGCGTTGATGAAGTTGAAATCGAAGTTGGCGTTGTGGGCGACCATCGCGCTGTCCTCGATGAAGTCGAGGAATTCCTGCGCGCAGGCCGAGAACAGGGGCTTGTCGGCGAGGAAGGCGTCGGACAGGCCGTGCACCGCCTCGGCCTCCGCGGGCATGCCGCGTTCGGGGTTGAAATAGGCGTGGTAAGTGCGGCCGGTCACCACCCGGTTGACCATCTCGATGCATCCGATTTCCACCATGCGGTCCCCGTTTTTCGGGTCGAAGCCGGTCGTTTCGGTGTCGAAGATGATCTCTCTCATCCCTCTCCATATCTGCCTGTGCGCCCCCATGTGCAAGGGGCTGGAGCGGATTATTCGGCTCGCCTCAGCGCCTGCACGATACCGGCCACCTGTTCGCGGGTCGCATCGAGCGTAGTGCCGGTGTCGATCACGTAGTCGGCACGCGCGCGTTTCTCGGCATCGGGCACCTGAAGTGCCAGAATCTGCTCGAATTTTTCCGCAGTCATGCCCGGCCGCGCGAGCACCCGGCGGCGCTGTTCCCCGCCCGGGGCGGACACTACCGCGACCGCATCGAGGCCCTTTTCGCTGCCCTTTTCGTAGAGCAGCGGAATGTCGAAGACGACCAGCGGCGCCTCGGCATTGTCCCGCAGGAAGTCCCCCCGCATCGCCGCGACGGCGGGGTGGACGATTCGCTCCAGAGTCGCGAGCTTATCCTTGTCCTGGAACACGACGGCACCCAGCAGGGGTCTAACGACACCTGACGCATCCGTAGTGCCGGGAAAGGCCGCCTCGATCAGCGGCACCAGTGCGCCGTTCGGACCCTGTAGTTCGTGTACCGCGGCATCGGCATCGAACACCGGCACGTCGAGGTCGCGCAGCATCTGCGCGACCGTCGACTTGCCCATGCCGATCGATCCGGTGAGGCCCAGAATTTTCATTTGAGAATCAACTCGCGCAGAGCGGCATCGCGGTCGCGGGGAGGGCGGGCGCCGAAGAAATGCATGAATGCCGAGTCCGCCTGCCCGATCAGCATGGAAAGGCCGTCCACCGTCTCGAATCCGGCGCCGCGTGCATCCTGCAGGAACTGCGTGTCGAGCGGACTGGTGACGATATCGTAGACCACGCTGCGCGGCGGCGCGTGGCTGAAGTCGAAGGCCAGCGGCGGCTGCCCGGTCATGCCGAGCGGGCTGGCGTTGACGACGAGGTCGAAGCACTGCTCGCGGTCGTCAAAGGCGAAGTCGGTGGCGTCGGCGAAGTGGTCGAGGCCGATGGCGTGGTGCTCGCCGCCCGGCGCGAGTTCGTCGAGCATGGCGCGCGCCTTGGCCGGATCGCGGCCCGCGAGGACGATGACGAAGTGCTCGTTGGCCAGCCCCGCGATGATTGCCCGCGCCGCGCCGCCGGTGCCGAGGATGCGGGCCATGCGGAAGAGGTGCGTCTTCGCCAGTTCATCGCGCACCGGCTCCAGGAATCCCGGCGCGTCGGTGTTGTAGCCGGTGAGGGTGCCGTCGGACTCGCGCACGACGGTGTTGACCGCGCCGATCTGCGCAGCGAGGGGGTCGAGCCGGTCCATCAGCGGCAGGATCGACAGCTTGTGCGGCATCGTCACGTTGCAGCCGCGCCAGTCGGGATCGGCGCGGCGCTTCGCGAGATAGTCGCCGAGGTCCTCCAGCTTGACGAGGCAGTGGTCGTAGCGGCCTTCGATCCCCAGCTCGGCAAGCCAGAAATTGTGGATCGCGGGCGACTTGGACTGCGCGATCGGATCGCCGATCACTTCGGCATAGCGTGTCATCGCGTCAGGACTCCCAGCCCGCGCAGCGCCGCCTGGACCTTGAGCAGCGGCATGCCCAGAATCGTGAAGTAATCGCCGTCGATCTTCTCGAACAGCTGCACGCCGCGCCCCTCGATCCGGAAGACGCCGACGCAGGCACCGACTTCGGGCCATTCCGCGTCGAGGTAACTCTCGATGAAGGCATCGGACAAATCCGCGACATGCAACTGCGCCACCGCATTCTCCGCCCAGAGCACTTCGCCATCGCGCACGAGGGCAGCCGCGCTGTGCAGCTCCATCACCTTACCCGAGAAGAAGCGCACATGCTCGGCCGCGTTCTCCCGGCTGGCGGGCTTGTCGAACCGCCGCCCACCGCAGGACACGAGGGAATCGCTACCGAGCACGACCGCACCCGATGTTTCACGTGAAACATTCAGGGCCTTTGCCTTCGCAAGTTCCAACGCGACTTCGGGCGCGGAGGCATCGCCGAGCGCCGCCTCGATCCCGCGTTCGTCGACATGGGCGGGCTGGGCGCGGTAGGCGATGCCCGCCGCTTCGAGCATGGCGCGGCGCGAGCCGCTCTGGGATGCAAGAACGATCATGGAAAACTCTGCTAGATGGGCTTCGGGCCGACCTGGCCGGTCTGGCCCGCCGCCTTGCGTTCGTTATAGAGGTTGATCACCGCCGCGGCGGTCTCCTCGATCGAGCGGCGGGTGACGTCGATCACCGGCCAGGAATTGTCCGCGAACATGCGCCGCGCATATTTCAGCTCGCTCTCCACCGCGTCGGTCGCAACATAGTCGGTGTCGGGCGACTGGCTGAGCGAGAGCAGGCGGTTGCGGCGGATCTGGATCAGCCGATCGGGCGCGGTCGTCAGGCCGACCACCAGCGGATGGCGCAGCCCGAACAGCATCTGCGGCGGCGGGCTTTCGACGACGATCGGAATGTTCGCCACCTTGTACCCGCGATTGGCGAGGTAGATCGAGGTCGGCGTCTTGCTGGTGCGCGACACCCCGGCGAGCAGGATATCGGCTTCCTCCCACTCTTCCCACAACACGCCGTCGTCATGGGCGATGGTGAACTGGATCGCATCGACGCGCGCGAAATAGGCGTCGTCGAGCCGGTGCTGGCGGCCCGGACGTCCCTTCGCCTCCTGCCCCAGCAGCGCCTCGAGCGCGTCGGTCACCCCGTCGAGCACCGCGATCGCTGGCAGGCCGAGTTGCTGGCACCTCTCTTCGAGGCGCCCGCGCGTCTCCTCGTTGACCAGGGTGAAGAAGACGAGGCCCGGGTTCGCGGAAATCTCGCCCATGATCCGATCGAGGTGCTGCTGCGAGCGGACCATCGGCCAGAAATGCCGCAGGACTTCGCCGTCGTCGTCGAACTGCGCGAGGGCCGCCTTGGCGATCATCTCCAGCGTTTCGCCGGTGGAATCTGACAGGAGGTGCAGATGGAAACGCGCCATGCCGGCTCAGGGCCTCCGAAGGGCAAGGGGTGTGGATATGTGGCGGCATAAACCATGGGAGGAGCCCGGTGACAACTCGGTGAAAACTCCTCAGCGGCATTTCCTGCCCGCTATGGGGATTCACCGAGTCAGTTTCTGGACAGGCGGGCCGACTCTTCCCACACCCTGTGGACAAGGCGAACAACCTTTCGTTGACTCACTCTCGTCCAAGAGTCGCATCTGACTCTTCAATCTGTTCATCCGGGGGTAAATCGGGCAAGGCGAGCCAATCCCCGATATCCACAGGGCCAACAGACTCCATCATCCTTATATAAAATTTCTATTTTTTTGTTGGGACGTGACGCGATGCCCGGAATCCTCCTCGAAACTCTGCGCGGAAACAACGCGCGCAGGCGGCCGCTGTGGCTCATGCGCCAGGCCGGCCGCTACCTCCCCGAATACCGCGAGTTGCGCGCCGAAAAGGGCGGTTTTCTCGCGCTCGTCTACGATACGGACGCCGCCGCCGAGATCACCCTGCAACCGATCCGCCGTTTCGGCTTCGATGGCGCCATCCTGTTCTCCGACATTCTCATCGTGCCTTACGCGATGGGGCAGGACCTCCAGTTCCTCGCCGGAGAGGGGCCGAAACTGACTCCCCGGCTTGTGGACAATGCGCTGGAGGGGCTGACTCAGGTGCCTGAGCGTCTTTCGCCGATCTACGAGACCGTGCGGAAGGTTCGCGCCCAGCTTGATGACGACAAGACGATGCTCGGTTTCGCCGGTTCGCCCTGGACCGTCGCGACCTACATGGTGGCAGGCGAGGGGAGTCGCGACCAGCACGACACCCGCGCCATGGCCTATCGCGATCCGGGCGCCTTCGGAGCAATCATCGATGCGGTGATTCAGGTGACCGTGGAATACCTGTGCGGCCAGATCGAGGCCGGCGCCGAAGCGGTGCAGCTGTTCGATTCATGGGCAGGCAGTCTCTCGCCCGCGCAGTTCGAGCGCTGGGTGATCGCCCCCAATGCCGCGATCACCGCTGCCGTGAAGGCGCGTCACCCCGAGACTCCGATCATCGGCTTCCCGAAGGGCTCGGGCGAGAAACTTCCCGCCTATGCCCGCGAAACCGGAGTCGACGCGGTCGGAATCGACGAGACCATCGACCCGATCTGGGCCGCGCGCGAACTTCCCCAAGGGCTGCCGGTGCAGGGCAATCTCGATCCGCTGCTCCTGCTGGCGGGCG
>NZ_ALVC01000103.1:0-18432 GCF_000293195.2 Sphingomonas sp. LH128 | reverse complement strand
CCGCTGCCGCTGCAGCCGCGCGAGGGTGAATTCGCTTTCGATGCGTGGATCAGGATCGGTACGGACGGTGTCGTCACCGTTTCGGTCCCGCAAGTGGAGATGGGGCAGGGCGTCACCACGCTCATTCCGCAGATCGTCGCGCATGAACTCGGCGCGGACTGGCGGCAGGTCGCCGCCGAGCCAGCCCCCGTCAGTGCCCTTTACGCCAACCTCGCGCTGGCGGCGAAGTGGGCTCCGCTCTGGATGCCGCTGCTGCCCTCGCTGGCGGATGAACCGGACGACCTCCTGACCCGCCGCTGGGCCGAGAGCCACGTCTTCGACGTCACCGCTGACGGCACGGAAATCGCCGCCTACGAAGCCGGAGCCCGCGCCGCCGCCGCCTCTGCCCGCGCGATGCTGGCGCAGGCCGCCGCCGCCCGCTGGAGCGTCGCCTGGGAGGAGTGCGAGGTCGCGAACGGCTTCGTCACGCACGAAAACAAGAAGCTGCCTTTCGGCCCGCTGGCCTCCGAGGCTGCCCGCTTTTCCCCGCCCTCGACCCCGCCGCTGCGCCCCGAAGCCATGGCCGAGCGTCCCGGCGAATTCCCGCCCGGCGGGCGCCTCAGCTATCCGCGTCTCGACCTGCCCTCCAAGGTCGATGGCTCGTGGACTTTCGCAGGCGACGTGCGCCTGCCCGACATGGTCTTCGCCGCGATCCGTCACGGGCCGATCGGCAGGAAGACCTTCCTCTCCGACCTCGACGAGAGCGCGGCGAAGGACATGCTCGGCTTCCTGCGCACCGTCCGCAGCCCGGAAGGAGACGCCGCATGGGTCGCCGCCGTCGCCACCGACGGCTGGGCCGCCGAGCAGGCGCTGACCCGCATGGAACCGGGTTTCCGCGTCGCTGCCGGGGCTGAATCCGACGCCGTGGACACCGCGATGGACGAGGCGCTGCACAATGCCGACGCGCACCGCATCCATTCGGCGGGCGACATGGCGCTGGTGAAGGACCGCCTGCCGATCCAGCTCGGCTACGAAGTCTCTCCCGCAATCCACGTCACCATCGAAACCGCCGCTGCGACTGCGTGGCTCCACGACGGCAAGCTGGAACTCTGGGTCGGCACGCAGGCCCCGCAAGCCACGCGCGAGGCTGTCGCGGCGGCACTCGGCATGGCGGTGCGCGACGTCGTGCTCTACCCCGTCGCGATCGGCGGCAGCTTCGACCGCCGCCTTGAATTCGGCCATGCCGTGGAGGCCGCGCTGATCGCCAGGGAGGTGGGCAAGCCCGTCCAGCTCACCTGGTCCCGCCGTGAGGAATTCCGCGCCGGACTGCCCCGTGCGCCGGTCTCGGCGGTCATGGCCGCGCGTCCCGATACCGATGGCCAGATCGCCGGCTGGCGCGCGCGCATCACCGTACCCGCGACCGCGCGCGAGTTCGGCCGCCGCCTGCTGGGCGGCGCCGCGCCTTACGAAGCGCTGGAGTCGGTCGCGCTCGATGCCGATCCGATGGCGCTCGAAGGTGCAGTGCCGCCTTACGCCATTCCCAACTTCGCGATCGACCACGTTCCCGTGCGCGTCGACCTGCCCACCGCCCGGATGCGGGGCAATGCCCACGGCTGGACCGCCTTCTTCAACGAGAGCTTCGTCGATGAACTGGCCCACAAGGCCGGGCGCGAGCCCTTGTCCTATCGCATGGCAATGCTGGGCCACGACCCGCGCCTCGCCGCCTGCCTCCAGCGCGTCGCGGCGCTGGCGCAATGGGGCGGTGGCTCGGATGCCAGCGGGCAGGGGCTTGCCTGCCACGTGATAGGAAACGGCCGCATCGCCGTCATCGCCAGCGCCCGGCGCGAGGCCGAGGGCGTGCGCGTCGACCGCCTGAGCGCCGTCGCCGACGTGGGCCGCATCGTCAATCTCGACATCGCCCGCCAGCAGATCGAGGGCGGGCTGGTCTTCGGCCTCGGCCTCGCGCTCGGCTGCGCGGTGCGTTATGCAGGCGGGCGACCGGACAGCGAGAGCCTCGCCGCAATGGGCCTGCCGACGCTGGCCGACTGCCCCGCGATCGAGGTGGACTTCATCGAGAGCAAGGAAGACCCCGCCGATCCGGGCGAGCTGGGCGTCGCCGCCGTCGCCCCGGCCGTCGCCAACGCACTTTTCTCGGCGACGGGCCTGCGCCTGCGCCGCCTCCCCTTCTTTGCCGAGGACGTATGAAACCGCCTGAGCTTCCGCCAGAACACCCGTCCGTCGCGACCGGAGGCGTCGGCGTCCTTCTCGTCAACCTCGGCACGCCCGATGCGCCGACGCCCGATGCGGTGCGCCGCTACCTTGCCGAATTCCTCTCCGACCCGCGCGTGGTGGAGATCCCGGCGATCGCGTGGAAGCCGATCCTCCACGGCATCATCCTGCGCACCCGTCCGGCGAAGTCCGCCCATGCCTACAGCCAGGTCTGGACGCCCGAGGGTTCGCCGCTCGCCGCCATTACCGCCGCGCAGGCCCGCGCGCTTCAGGAGCGGCTGGGCGATACGGTCACCGTGGATTGGGCAATGCGCTACGGCAATCCCTCGCTCCCCTCGCGCCTGCAGGCGATGAAGGATGCAGGGATCGATCGTATCCTCGTTGCCTCGCTCTACCCGCAGTATTCGGGCGCGACGACGGCCTCGGTGATGGACAAGCTGGGCGACGCCCTGCGCGCCATGCGCTGGCAGCCCGCGCTGCGCACGCTGCCGCCCTACCACGACGATCCGGCCTATATCGCCGCGCTGGAGGAAGACGTCGTCGCGCATGTTTCCGCGCTCGATTTCACGCCCGAAGTGCTGCTGCTATCCTACCACGGCATGCCCGAGCGCACGCTGCACCTCGGCGATCCCTACCATTGCCACTGCCGCAAGACTTCGCGCCTGCTGACCGAGCGGCTGGCCCTGCGCCTGCCGGACCTGCGCGTCGAGACCAGCTTCCAGTCCCGCTTCGGCCGCGCCAAATGGCTCGAACCCGCGACCGAGACCGTGCTTGCGGCCGAGGCAAAGGCCGGCACCCGGCGCCTCGCCATCCTGGCCCCCGGCTTCTCGGCCGACTGCGTGGAAACGCTGGAGGAACTGGCGATCCGCGGCCGAGAGGTCTTCGAGGAAGCGGGCGGCGAGCGCCTTGCCGTCCTCCCCTGCCTCAACGCCCGCGAACCGGGCATGGCGATGCTCGAAGCCCTCGCGCGGCGCGAGTTGTCGGGCTGGGTTGCAGCAATTTAACTGTCGGTAGCGGCGCGTTTGTTCCAATTCTGTTCCCGTTCAGAGCGAAGGATTTGGATCATGCGCGCGGCGGACTATCTCCAGCCCGACTTTGCCTATGGCGGGCCGGAGAAATCGGCGTCCGGCGGCCCGGGCGTGGCGCTGTCGATCTACGCCAACCGCGCTCACTTGCGCGCAACCTTGCGCGAGGATGCCGACGCGGCCGGCATGCGCATCGTCGCTGCCGCACCCCTTGCCGACCTCGTTACCATGGGGGAAGGGCTGGCGCAGGCCCGCCTTGCCGACGTTGTGCTGGTCGATTGCCCGCAGGTCGATGCGGGGGTGCTGGCGGCGCTCGCTCGGCTGGACTTGCGCGCGGCAGGCGGCGCGACGCGGCTGATCGTCTCGACCGGGGTGGAGGCTCTGGACGATGTCTTCGCCTGCATGGACCAGTCCTCGCCCGTCTTGCTTGTCGATCCCGACCGCGCGGAGCGGGTACTGGCGCTGGGCCGCGTGCTGGCGACGATGCCCTCCGGACGTGTTCGCGAACTTTCCGACGACGACCGCCTGATGCTGCTGCGCCTGACCGAGCAGGTGGGCCAGATCGCGGGCCGTATCGATCGCCTTGATGCGGGCGGTATCCCCGCGCCGCTCCCCGCCGTCCCCGCCGCCGGTTTCTCGCCGGGTCAGCTTCCCGATGCGAGACTGGTCCGGCGGATCATCCGCCAGCGCCAATTGCGCGCGCGGTTCCTCGACAACGATCTCTTCGCCGATCCCGCCTGGGATATGCTGCTGGACCTCACCGCCTCGCGCCTCGAAGGCAAGCGGGTCTCGGTGACCTCGCTCTGCATCGCTTCCGGAGTGCCGCCGACCACGGCGCTGCGCTGGATCGGCCAGATGGTCGATGCGGGCCTTTTCGTGCGCCTCAGCGACGGCGCCGACAAGCGCCGCGCCTTCATCGACCTCAGCGAAAAGGCGCTGCAGGCCATGGCCCGCTATTTCACGGAGATCGCCCTCACGGCCCCGGCGCCGATCTGAGCGCCGCATACGCAGCCATGGCGTTCGGGCGCGCCAGCGTATAAAGGCGCGCGGATGCTTCGCCTCACCGACATTGCCCTGCCGCTCGACCATACGCCCGCCGACCTCGACGCGGCGGTCGTCCAGCGCCTCGCCATCACGTCTGCCGACCTCGAGCGCGTCACAGTGTTTCGCCGGGGCAACGACGCGCGGCGCAAGAATGCGATCAAGCTGGTCTATGCGCTCGACGTCACGGTGAAGGATGAAGCCGACGTGCTCGCCCGCTTCGCCGACGACCAGCATGTGCGGCTCACCCCGGACATTGCCTACAAGTTCCCCGTCCGCGCGCCCGAGGGCTGGGAAGGACCGCGCCCGGTCGTCATCGGCGCAGGCCCGTGCGGCCTTCTCGCCGCGCTGATCCTCGCGCAGATGGGCCTAAAGCCCATCATCATCGAGCGCGGCAAAGCGGTGCGCGAACGCACCAAGGACACCTGGGGCCTGTGGCGCCGCTCGGAACTGAACCCGGAAAGCAACGTGCAGTTCGGCGAGGGCGGGGCGGGCACGTTCTCCGACGGCAAGCTCTACAGCCGCATCAAGGACCCGCGCCATCTCGGCCGCAAGGTCCTGACCGAATTCGTCAAGGCCGGCGCGCCCGAGGACATCCTCACCGAAGCGCACCCGCACATCGGCACGTTCCGCCTCGTCACCATGGTCATGTCCATGCGCGAGACGATCGAGCAGCTCGGCGGCGAATACCGCTTCAGCACCCGCGTCGAGGATTTCGAGATCGAAGGACAGGGCGACGAACGCCGGCTCAAGGGCCTGCACCTCTCGACCGGCGAATACCTTCCCGCCGAGCACGTCATCATGGCTGTGGGCCACTCCGCGCGCGACACTTTCGAAGTGCTGCACAATCGCGGCGTCTCGATCGAGGCCAAGCCATTCTCCATCGGCGTGCGCATCGAACACCCGCAAAGCTGGGTGGACAAGGCGCGTTACGGGGCCTGCGCGGGCAACCCGATCCTCGGCGCGGCGGCCTATGCCATCTCGCACAAGGCGAAGAACGGGCGCACCGTCTATTCGTTCTGCATGTGCCCGGGCGGCCGCGTCGTCGCGGCGGCGAGCGAGGAGGGCGGCGTCGTCACCAACGGCATGAGCCAGTATTCGCGCGCAGAGTTCAACGCCAATTCCGGGCTGGTGGTGGACATCAGCCCCGAACGCGACTTCCCCGGCCATCCGCTCGCCGGGATCGCGCTGCAGCGCAAGTTCGAGAAGCTGGCCTACGTGGCGGGTGGATCGGACTATCGCGCGCCGGGCCAGAAAGTGGCGGATTTCATGGCGGGCCGCGCCTCGACCGAACTGGGTGAGGTCAACCCCAGCTACCAGCCTGGCATTCGCCTGACCGATCTGGCTGAGTGCCTGCCCGACTATGTGGTCGAGGCGATCCGCGAGGCGCTGCCGGTGTTCGGCCGCCAGGTGCCCGGTTACGATCATCCCGACGTCGTCATGACCGGGGTGGAAACGCGCTCCTCCTCGCCGGTCCGGATCGGTCGCGGCAAGGGCTGCCAGAGCCTCAACACGCGCGGCCTCTACCCGGCGGGTGAAGGCGCCGGCTATGCGGGCGGCATCCTCTCCGCCGCCGTCGACGGCATCCGCGTGGCCGAGGCGCTGGCGCTGGAACTGGTCGGTACGCCCGAATGATCGCGCATTACGATGCCATCGTTCTCGGCGCCGGGGCCGCCGGTCTGCTGTGCGCCGCCACCGCCGGGCAGCGCGGCCGCCGGGTGCTGCTGATCGACCACGCACCCGAGCCGGGTCGCAAGATCGTCATTTCCGGCGGCGGGCGGTGCAACTTCACCAACATCCACACCGCGCCCGACCGCTACCTGTCGAGCAACCCGCACTTCGCCAAGTCCGCGCTCAGCCGCTACACCGCCGCCGATTTCCTCGCGCTGGTCGAAAGCTACGACATCGCCTGGCACGAGAAGACGCTGGGCCAGCTGTTCTGCGACGGTTCGGCGAAGCAGATCGTCGCCATGCTGCTGGAGGAATGCGCCAAGGGCATGGTCGAACTCCGCTGCGGCGAGGCCGTGGGCGAGGTCGAGCATGCTGACGGCCTCTACCGCGTGCGCCACGGCGAGCAGTCATCGACTGCCCCCGCAATGGTGGTCGCCACCGGCGGACCGTCGATCCCCAAGATGGGCGCGAGCGGGTTCGCCTATGACCTCGCGCGCAAGTTCGGGCTCAAGGTGGTGCAGCCGCGTCCGGCACTGGTGCCGCTGACCCTGCCGGGCGACGAAGCGCTGTTCCGCGAACTCTCCGGCGTCTCAACCGAAATCGTGGCGCGATGCGGAAAGGCGGCGTTCCGCGAGGCGGCGCTGTTCACCCATCGCGGGCTGTCCGGTCCCGCCATCCTGCAGATTTCCAGCTACTGGAAGCGCGGAGACACCGTGACCGCGCAGTTCCTGCCCGACCGACCCGATGGCTGGCTACGCACGCTGAAGCGCGAGCGTCCGCGCCTCTCGTTCCGCAAGGCACTGGGTGACGGCCTGCCCGAGCGGCTGGCCGAAGCGCTGTGTGGGCGGCTCGGTCTCGAAGGCGAACTGGGCACCCTGACCGACAAGGCGCTGGGAAGCGCGGAAGCGCGGCTGGCGCGGTGGCCTTTCCTGCCCGATGGTTCGGAAGGTTTCGCCAAGGCGGAAGTCACCGCAGGCGGCATCGACACCGCCGAACTCTCGTCCAAGACCATGGAGGCGAAGCGCGCGCCGGGTCTCTACGCGATCGGCGAGGCAGTGGACGTCACCGGCTGGCTGGGCGGTTACAACTTCCAGTGGGCCTGGGCTAGCGCGCGGGCAGCGGGGCTGGCGCTTTAGCGCGCGATCTCGTTTAATCGAAATATGCGTAGTCATCCCCGCGCAGGCGGGGGCCCATCTGATGCCGGTGAAATAGGCTCTATTAGAAGATGGGTTCCCGCCTTCGCGGGAATGACCAAGATGTAATCCTGGCGATCACGCCCTGTTTCGTGGTCACGACCGCGTCGTATCGCGCGCAATGAGCGTCGGGGGCATGACCTTGCTGTGGCGCGTCTCGCCCTCGATCAGGGCGCGGATCTTCTCGACCATGACCTTGGCGCCCTGGCCGATCTCCTGCCGCACGGTGGTCAGCGGGGGGGAGGTCAGGCGAGCGAGCGGAAGGTCGTCGAAGCCCACGATCTGGACGTCGCCGGGTATCCTGCGGCCGCTTTCGTGCAGGACGTGCAGCGCCGACATGGCGATGAGGTCGGATGCGGTGACAATGCCGTCGAAGTCCGCTTCGGCGTCGGCGAGGGCGGCTTCGAGCTGCGGTCCCATCTCGGCGTCGGCGAGCTTGATGGGGACGTGCTTGATATGCAGGCCCGCAGCCTCTGCGGCCGCGCGCGCGCCGCGCAGGCGCATGGCGATCTCGATGCCTGCCGTATCGCCGAAGAAGGCGAGGCGCCGGGCGCCGCAGGCGATCAGGTGCTCGGCGGCGAGGCGGCCGCCCAGTTCGTTGTCGGTGCCGACGACGACGTGCTTCTGCCCTTCGCGGTGATTGCCCCAGGCGACGAGCGGGCGGTAATGCGAGACGACCTGATCGATCACGTCCGACTGGTCGGACTGGCCGATCAGCAGCACGCCGTCCACCATGCCCGAGCCGGTGATGCGCTCCAGCCAGTCGGTCGTCCCGTCCGGGATCGCGCGGCTGAGCATGAGGTCGTAGCCCGCCTCGGTCAGCTGGTCAGCAAGGTGGCCGAGCAGGGTCAGGAAGAACGGGTCGGAAATCTGCTGGCGCTTCTCATGCCCCAGCGGAATGACCACGCCGATGACGCCCGTGCGCCGCGAGCGCAGCTTGCTGGCCATCTGGTTGGGACGAAAGCCATATTGCCGGGCGAGGGCCTGGATCCGCTCACGAGTCTCGGCGTTGACGAGGGACTTGCCCGCCAGCGCGCGCGAAACCGTGCCTGCGGAAACGCCGGCCACGCGGGCCAGATCGGCAAGCGTGCGCACTTCCACATCAGGACCGGGTACATCCGGGCCAGACGCGTCCGTGCCGTCGTTCCCCACGTTGTTCTCTTCCATCCCTGCCGCCATGTTGCACAATGCCTTAGCACCCGGATTGGCGCGCCGGAAGTAACTTGTTCAGTTAGTTGCCAGTTTCGGCTCCGGCCTGCCTCCGGCCTCGACGAAGACGGTGGCAATTGCACCCGCCACCATCAGCAATCCGGCAAGTATCAGCGCATTGCGCGGGTCGTTGCCGAGAATGGGGCCGTAGATGAGCGGCATCGTCAGTGCCTCGATCAGCATGGGGATGACGATGAACAAGTTGAAAACCCCCATGTATATGCCGTTGCGCTGGGGAGGGATCGAATCGGCGAGGATTACGTAAGTATTGCCCATCATGCCCGCCCATCCGAAGCCGATGCCGATCATCAGCAGGCCGAGCAGCGGCAGTTCGCTGGTCGAGGGGATCACCAGCATCGACAGCCCCGATGCGGCGAGACAACCGACGTGCACCGATCGTGCGCCAAACCGGCTAACCACCGGGATCAGCCCGATCGCCGCGACGAAGGCGACCGAATTGTAGAGCGCGCCCAGTTGCTGCTCGGTCAGCACCGCCTCGCGGAAGCGGGCCGAATGGACGTCCCCGGTGCCGAACAGCGAGCGCGAGATGGCGAAGGCGATGTATTGCCAGTAGACCATCATCGCATACCACTGGCACAGCATGGCGAGCGCCAGCTGCCGCATCGGCCGCGGCATCTCGACCACGGCGTCGCGTACTTCACGCAAGGTGGCGGGCAGGGTAAGGGGAGAGGCGGCGATGCGCTCCTGCTCCTCGGGTGTGAGCGGAAGCTCGGGCACGCGGGTGATCGACCAGATCACCGTCGAGATCGACAGCACCGCGCCGATCACGAAGGCCATGCGCACGATCACGGGGATGCCGTTCGGTCCTAGCAGGTCGCGGTCCACGAACGTCGCCATGATCGAGGGCGCAAGGTAGGACAGGG
Source organism: Sphingomonas sp. LH128 (assembly GCF_000293195.2). Classification (NCBI taxonomy): domain Bacteria; kingdom Pseudomonadati; phylum Pseudomonadota; class Alphaproteobacteria; order Sphingomonadales; family Sphingomonadaceae; genus Sphingomonas; species Sphingomonas sp. LH128. Next base: position 9,201 of record NZ_ALVC01000103.1, on the reverse strand, counting down.
TATGCGCCAGTCCGGTGAAGGCGCTCTGCACCATGAACCCGGTGGGCCGCTGGTGCGGTGCCAGTCGGTCGGCGACATAAGCGCGGTAAGGCTCCATCGTCACGTTGTTGCCGGCATCGAGCACCCAGAGCAGCCCCGCCGCCATCCACAGCGTGGAAGAATTGGGCATCGCCAGCAGGCTGAGCGAACACAGGATCGCCCCGATAAGAAAGTAAGGCGTGCGCCGTCCGAGGCGGGAGCGGGTACGGTCGCTCATCGCGCCGATCAGCGGCTGGATGATCAGGCCCGTCACCGGTCCCGCCAGCCACAGCAGCGGCATGCGCCCCTCGCTCGCGCCGAGGTAGCCGTAGATCGGCCCCATGTTCGCCTGCTGCAGGCCGAAGCTGAACTGCAGGCCGAAGAAACCCAGGTTCATCTCAACGATGCGGGGCAGCGACAGATGCGGCTTGAGGCCGAAGGGCATCCGCTTCTCCGAGTGCGACCGTTCCATGCCAGGCACCCCGGCAAGAACCCGTTGAATACCGGATGATATTCGTAAAGGCCAAGAAGAGATTGCACCACTTTCCCGCACTGCGAGCGCAATAATGGAGCAATTAACATTTGCAGATATTGCAAACGATTGTACATCAGCCGCCCATGAACCCTCACCCTGCGACGCTCGAGTCATATCCCACCTTGCAATGGACGGCTCGGGATCTCGCCCGGCTACGGGACATTTCAATCCCGCGCGCGCCCGTCTTCACGCCTTCCGACGTGCGCCGGATTGCCGGGAATCTCGACGTCTGGGACGCATGGCCGCTTGCCTCCATGCACGGAATTCCGGTGCGCTGGCGCGGCGGTGAACTGTGGTTCGCACTCGCCGCTCCGGCCTTGGATGATCCGGAGGAGCGGCACGGCGCCGCGCGGATTCATCACTTCCACCGGATCGACGGGCAGTTCCGCCATATTGGCGCGACTTTCGAGGAAGGGTTCACGCCCGGCAGCCGCGAATGGTCCGGTTCGGCGCTATTCGAGGACGGAGTCGTGACCTTCTACTTCACCGCCGCCGGAGAGCGGGGCGAGACGGAGCCGACCTTCCGTCAGCGCATCTTCGCCTGCACGACCGGGCTGGCCGAGACCGGCGACGCGGTCTTCACCGGCTGGTCCGATCCGGTCGAGCAGGTGATCCCCGCCAATATCGTCTACATGAATCGGCACGACGGCACGGGCGAACTCGGCGAGATCAAGGCGTTCCGCGATCCCGCGCCGTGGCGGGCCGAAGACGGCGTGGATCACCTCCTGTTCACCGCGTCATCGGCGCGGCATCTCGGGCTTCACAATGGCCTCATCGGCTGCGCGCGGCGCGGCGATGCCGATCCGGAAGGCGGCGTGTTCGAGAAGAGGCCGCCTCTGGTCGATGCCACGGGCGTCAACAACGAACTGGAGCGCCCGCATATCGTCGCGCATGGCGGGCGGCTCTATCTGTTCTGGTCGACGCAGGCGAAGGTCTTCGCGCCCGGTATCGACGCGCCGACCGGGCTCTATGGCGCGGTCGCGGACGGGTTCGCGGGGCCGTGGCGCCTGCTCAACGGCCATGGCCTCGTCTTCGCCAACCCGCAAGGCGAGCCGTTCCAGGCCTATAGCTGGTGGGTGCTGCCCGACCTTTCCGTGACCAGCTTCGTGGATTACTGGGGGATCGACGATGCCGCAGCGAAGCGCAAACCCGAAGGGCGCGCGCACTTCGGCGGAACCTTCGCCCCCTTCCTGCACTTGCGTCTGGAGGGCGACGTCGCCACGCTGAGGTGAAGGACGGAGAGCGATCATGCACAAGCTCGCGGGGATCGAACTGGGCGGCACCAAGACCGTAGTGGTCCTCGGCGCGCCGGGCCGCATCGACGAGCGGCTGGAATTTCCGACTACCGACCCGGCGGAGACGCTCGGCCGTGCGGTCGAGGCGATCGAGGGCTGGCGCGACGACAAGCCGGTGGACGCCGTCGGCATCGCCAGCTTCGGCCCGATCCGCGTCTCGCGCGAGGCGGCGGACTACGGCACCATGCTCGACACCCCCAAGCTGGGCTGGGCGGGGGCCGAAGTGCGCGCCAAGGTGGCCGAGGCGCTGGCCTGTCCGGTCGCGCTGGACACCGACGTCAACGGCGCCGCCATGGCCGAGCACCGCTTCGGTGCCGGGCAGGGCTGCGAAACCATGGTCTACCTCACCATCGGCACCGGCCTTGGCGGCGGCGTACTGGTCGGCGGGGTGCCGGCTCATGGCATGCTGCACCCCGAGATCGGCCACGTGCGCCTGCGCCGCGCCGCTGCGGATCGCTTCGAGGGTGCCTGCGCCTTTCACGGCGACTGCATCGAGGGCCTGTTGAGCGGCCCCGCGCTCGCCGCGCGGCTCGGCACGCACCCCTCGCGCGTCGATCCCGACAACCCGCTGTGGGAGCCGGTTGCGCACGATCTTGCCGAACTGCTGGCGATGCTGGTGCTGACCGTCTCGCCCCAGCGCATCGTCATCGGTGGCGGGGTCGCCGGTCGCCAGCCGCACCTGCTGCCGATGGCGGTGGCGCGCATGCCCGGCCTGCTCGGCGGCTACTTGCGTGACTGCACGCGCGAGCGGCTCGCGGGCATGGTGGTGCCGCCGCTGCTGGGCGACGACGCCGGGCCGATGGGCGCGCTGCTGCTGGCGGCGAAAGCGTTCGAAGGGCATGTCGTGGCGGCTTGAGGTCGCGCTGGCCTACTCCCGACCCCTCCCGCAAGCGGGAGGGGAGAAGAAGAGATCAGCCCTCCCGCGTGCGGGAGGGTTGGGAGGCTTGGCCCGAAGGGCCTAGCCGGACGGGGTGGGCATCGCGCAGCCTCACCAAAACGCCCGCGAACGAATATTGCGCGGTCAAGAAATCGTGTTACACCCGCCACCCATTGAAAAATCCTGCCATCACACGGATGCAGGATCAGTCCTATCGGCCTATATGGTCACAAAGCCGCAGTCCTGACGCGCAGGAAGCAGGCACGGCACACGTTGGAAGATCGCGGAGAAAGCAATGAGCGCAGGCGAACTGACCGTCCCCAAAAAGGCTTCGAAGAAGCGGGGGGCTCTCTCGCCCGCCGCCTTGCACAAGGCGCTTGCCGGAGAGGTCTGCGACGCGCTGCTTCCCGGCGATGATCCGGAAGGATCGTGGATCGACGAGGCCGTGCGCTTCCTGCTCGCCACCGCCGAAGTGCGCGAGGCGGGCGAGCCGGTCATCGACCTGACTTCCGCCAGTGAGGAGCGCCGCATCCTGCGCATCGCGCTGATCAACGACGACATGCCGTTCCTCGTCGACTCGGCCGCCGCCGTGCTGGCCGAGGCCGGGCTGGTGATCGATCGCCTCGCGCATCCGGTCGTGCCCGTGCGCCGCGACGACAAGGGCCGCCTGATCGACATTCCCGCCGACCCGGCCGAGGCGACCGGCCGCGAGTCGATGATCTACATCGAGACGCCGCGCGGCGATGCCCGCCAGCGCCGCGAACTGCTGCGTGCGCTCGAAAGCGCCATGGCCGACGTACGCGCCGCCGTCACCGACTGGCCGCAGATGGTCGAGGCGATGCGCGCCGATGCGGACCGGATCGAGGATACCGAGGGCGCCGAACTGCTGCGCTGGTTCGCCGGGACCATGCTGACCCAGCTCGGCCACGTCACGCGGGGCCGGGACGGCAGCCGCAAGCAGCGCCTCGGCATCTGCCGTCGCCGCCAGGAGGACGTGCTCTCCGACGCCAGCTACGACCGCGCTTTCGCGGCCTTCGACGAGGCGCTTGCCGCAGGCAAGGTCAGCGCGCCGCTGGTGGTCAAGGCCAACCGCATCGCCACCGTCCACCGCCGCGTGCCGATGGACCTGTTCCTCGTCCCCGTGATCGAGGACGGCAAGGTCGCCGCGCTGTCCGTCCACGCGGGCATCTGGACCAGCGCCGCGCTCGCCACCCCGCCCGACCGCGTGCCGCGCCTGCGCCGCCACCTCGCCGCCTTCGCCGAGCGGCTGGAGTTCGACCCCAAGGGCCACACCGGAAAAGCGCTCGCCCATGCGCTGACCAGCCTGCCGCATGACCTCGTGCTGGGGCTGGGCGAGGCCGACGTCGAGCGTCTGGCGATGACCATGACGGGCCTTGTCGACCGTCCGCGCCCGCGCCTGCTGCTGACGCGCTCGCCGCTGATGCGCCATCTCTTCGCCTTCGTGTGGCTGCCGCGCGACCTGCTTTCCACCCAGATGCAGCGCCGCATCCAGACCATGATCGAGGAGGCCGCGCAGGCCCCGACGCTCGACTGGAGCATGCAAGTCGAGGCGGGCAACCTCGCGATGCTGCGCTATACCCTCGATATTCGCGACGGCGTGCACGAGCCTTCCGAAGAGGAACTGGACCACAGCCTCCAGACCCTGCTGCGCGGCTGGACCGAGGCGGTCGAAGCGGCGCTGGCGACGATGCTGGAGCCGGGCCGCGCGGCCGCAGTCGCGGGCCGTTATGCCGAGGCGTTCCCGATCGGTTACCGCACCGATTTCGGCCCGCACGAAGCCGCGACCGACATCGCCGTGCTGCGCCGCATCGCGGTCGGCGAAGGCACCGAGGGTGAGGCCGCCGCGCACCGCGACGTGCGCTTCCACAAGCGCGAGGGCGATCCTGAAACCTGGGTCCACCTCAAGATCTACCAGTCCGAAGGCGGCTTGCCGCTGTCCGATGCGGTGCCTGCGCTGGAAAACTTCGGCTTCCGCGTCATCGCCGAAGTGCCCACCGCGCTGGAGAAGGGCAAGCTGGGCGTGATCCACGACTTCGTGCTCGAAACGCTCGACGGCCGTGCCCCGGCTGAAGTGCTGGATCAGGCCGCCTCGATCGAGGACGCGCTGCGCGCCGTGCTTAACGGTTCGGGCGAGAACGATGCGTTTAATCGCCTCGTCCCCGGCCTCGGGCTCGATAGCGGCGAGGCGAACTGGCTGCGTGCCTGGTATCGCTACTTGCGGCAGGCGGGAACGCATTTCGGTATCCCCACCGTGGTCGATGCGCTGCAGGGTGCGCCTGCCGTCACGACCGCGATCATCGCGCTGTTCCGCGCCCTCCACGACCCCGCGTTCGAGGGTGACCGGGCCGAGGCGCGCGCGCGATCTGAAGAGGCTATCCGGGTCGGGCTGGCGAACGTCAACGCGATCAACGACGACCGTTTGCTGCGCGCCTATCGCGACATCGTGCTGGCCATGCTGCGCACAAATGCCTTTGCCGCAGCAGGCGAGACGGCGCTGGCCTTCAAGTTCGATTCCGCCCTTGTCCCGGGCCTGCCCAAGCCGGTGCCATGGCGCGAGATATTCGTCTATTCGCGCCGGGTGGAGGGCATCCACTTGCGCGCGGGACCGGTGGCGCGCGGCGGCCTGCGCTGGTCCGACCGCCGCGACGACTTCCGCGTCGAGATCCTCGGCCTGATGAAGGCGCAGCGCGTCAAGAACGCGGTGATCGTGCCGACCGGGGCCAAGGGCGGGTTCTATCCCAAGCAGTTGCCCGACCCTTCGCGCGACCGCGCCGCATGGGCGGCCGAAGGTCAGGCGAGTTACGAGGTCTTCGTCGACACGCTGCTGTCGATCACCGACAACATCGTCGGCGACAAGGTGGTCCACCCCGAGGGGGTCGTGATCCGTGACGGCGAGGACCCGTATTTCGTCGTCGCCGCCGACAAGGGCACGGCCAAGTTCTCCGACGTCGCCAACGGCATCGCCGACCGCCGCGACTTCTGGCTTGACGATGCTTTCGCCAGCGGCGGCTCGAACGGCTACGACCACAAGGCGATGGGCATCACCGCCAAGGGCGCGTGGCTCTCGGTCCAGCGCCACTTCCTGGAAATGGGCGTGGACGTGCAGGTCGATCCGGTCCGCGTGATCGGCTGCGGCGACATGTCCGGCGACGTGTTCGGCAACGGCATGCTGCTGTCGAAGGCGCTCAAGCTGGTCGCGGCCTTCGACCACCGCCACATCTTCCTCGACCCCGAACCCGATCCGGCGAAGGCCTGGGCAGAGCGCCAGCGCCTGTTCGACCTGCCGGTGTCGAGCTGGAACGACTACGACAAGGCGCTGATCTCGAAGGGCGGCGGCGTCTTCCCGCGCAGCCTCAAGTCCATCCCGCTGAGCGAGGAAGTGCGCGCGGCGCTGGACATCTCGGCCACCGAGATCGACCCGGATTCGCTCATCACCGCAATCCTCTCGGCGCCGGTGGACCTGCTGTGGTTCGGCGGCATCGGTACTTACGTGAAGTCCTCGGCCGAAAACAATGTGCAGGTCGGCGATCCCACCAACGACGCCTTGCGCGTCAGCGGCAACGAGCTGCGCGTGAAGGTGATCGGCGAGGGCGCGAACCTCGGCGTCACGCAGACGGGCCGCATCGAGTTCGCATCGAAGGGCGGGCGCATCAACGCCGACTTCATCGACAACTCGGCGGGCGTCGACTGCTCGGACAACGAGGTCAACATCAAGATCGCGCTCGCCGCCGCCAAGCGCGCGGGTAAGCTGCCCGAAAAGAAGCGCGTCGAACTGCTGCGCGCGATGACCGACGAGGTCGCGGCACTGGTGCTGGAGGACAACCGCCTCCAGGCGCTCGCACTCTCCATCGCCGAGCGGGGCGGGGCGCAGGCGATCCCCTCGCACATCCGCCTGATCGAGACGATGGAGGAAAGCGGCCACCTCGATCGCAAGACCGAGGGGCTGGCCGACAACGATGTGCTTAGCCGCCGCGTGCAGGACGGGCGGGGCCTGACCCGGCCGGAATTGGCGGTGCTGCTCTCCAGCGGCAAGCTGCAGCTTCAGGCCGCGATCGAGGACAGCGCGCTGGCCGCCGATCCGGCGCTGACCGGGCTGCTGCTCGCGGCGTTCCCGCAGCCGATGCAGGACAAGTACGGCAAGTTCATCAAGGGCCACCGCCTCGCGAAGGAGATCATCGCGACCAAGCTGGCCAACCGCATCGTCAACCGCCTCGGCATCGTCACGCCGTTCGAACTGGCGGAAGAGGAGGGCGCGCACCTCTCGCAGGTCGCTGCCGCCTTCGCGCTGGCGGATGGCCTGTTCGGGTTGACCGCGCTGTGGGAGACGCTGGAAACCGCGCCCATGGCCGAGACGGCGCGCGTTGCGCTGTTCGATACCGTCGCCGTCGCGGTGCGGGGGCACATGGCCGACCTGCTGCGCGCGGGCGCGGGCCAGATCGCCCCTTCCGAACTTTCCGCAAGGCTGCAGAAGGGCATTGCGGCGCTCTCGACCGACACGGCGGAACTTCTCGGCGAGCGCATCGCCGCGCATTCGCGCAAGCTGCGTGACGGGCTGGTCGAACTCGGCGCGCCCGAGGATGTGGCGACCGAAGTGGCGCATCTGTTCGACCTCGACGGCGCGGTGGGGATCGCCTCGCTCTCGGCCGAGACGGGGATTGCGCCGCGCCGTCTCGTCACCGCCTTCACGCGGGTCGGTGCGGGGCTGGGCCTCGACTGGGCGCAGGCTTCGGCGGCGCTCATGAGCCCGTCGGACCCGTGGGAGCGCTTGCTGGTTGCGGGCCTCGCGCGCGATTTCCAGCAGATGCGGCTGGACTTCCTGCGCGGGCTTGCCCGGACCAAGGCGGGCAAGAGCGATCCGCTCGCCGCCACCGAGGAATGGGGCCGCCAGCACAAGAGCGCCATCGATGCCTTCCGGGGCATCGTCCACCGCGCGGAGAATGCGGTGGCGATCACGCCCGCGATGCTGGCGCAGATCGCCAGCCAGGCGCGGAACCTGCTGGGGCGGTGATTCCGCCCACCCCCAACCCCTCCCGCTTGCGGGAGGGGTTGGGGGTGGGCCTTTTCTATATTTCCACCGGAACCGCGCGGTCTTCCTTGATCGTCTCCAGCACGATGATCGACTTCACGTCGCGCACCCCCGGGATCCGCAGCAAGGTGCGCAGCGTGATCTGCGAGAGATGCTCCACGTTGCGCGCGATCACCCGGACCAGATAGTCCATGTCCCCGGTCACCGCATGGCAGGCGATCACGTAGGGATTGTCGGCGATCGCCTGCTCGAACCGGGCGATGTTCTCGTCCACATGGGCGACGAGGTTGATCAGCACGTAGGCTTCCAGCTCGAAGCCCAGCCGCCTCGGGTCGAGCACAGGTGCATAGCCCCGAATCACGCCTTCATCCTCCAGCCGCTTGATGCGGCGGCTGACCGGCGTTGCGGAAAGCGCCACCCGCTCCGCCACTTGCGCCACCGGCATGCGCGCATCTTCCTGCAACGCCGCGATGATCCCGCGATCGAATTCGTCCAGTTGCACGGATCACCTCTCTAGGCTGGTTTTATTGGGTGATTCCACCAATAGCACGTCTCTATGCCCTCGCAATCGCACGGAACTGAAGCGGGGCCTCTGGTATTGTACTCCTATGAAGAAGCCGTCGACGATCACGTCAAACAGCGGCCTTCGGGGAGAGTACGACCGGGCCGCCGACGACTATACCGTCGCGCAGGACTGGCATGCCTATACCCCGGAGATGCATGCGCGCTGGCGCCGCCTCTACGCGCGCCAGTCCGCGCTGGTGCGCACCCATGCCTGTGCATCGTTCCGCGAGGGGCTGGCACGGCTGGACTGCGCCGAGGGCATCCCGCGCTTCGCCGACGCCAACCGCGTGCTTCAGGCGGCGACCGGCTGGCGGCTGGTGGCGGTGCCCGGCTTCATCCCCGATGCGGTGTTCTTCGACCACCTCGCGCACCGCCGCTTCCCGGTGACCCGCTGGCTGCGCGAGGAGCACGAGCTGGACTATCTCGCCGAGCCGGACGTGTTCCACGATTTCTTCGGCCACGTGCCGATGCTGCTCGATCCGACCATAGCCGATTTCCTGGAGCTTTACGGCAAGGCCGGGGCGCGGGCGATGGCGATGGGCGCGCTGGACATGCTGGCGCGCATCTACTGGTACACCATCGAGTTCGGACTGGTGCGGGAGGACGGCGCGCTGAAGGTCTTCGGCGCGGGGATCATCTCGTCGGCGGGCGAGACGCGCTTTTCGATCGAGGACCGCGAGGTGCTGCGGCTGCCGTTCGACCCGGTGCGGGTGATGCGCACCAGCTACATGATCGACAGCTTCCAGAAGACCTACTTCGTCCTCGAAAGCCTGCCGCAACTGATCGAGGCGCTCGTCAGCCTCGATTTCGGCCCCGTCTACGAAACCTGGCGGCACGAACCGCCGTTACCGGCAGGGGGGGGGGT